>DASQNL010000550.1:0-10340 GCA_035644995.1 Pyrinomonadaceae bacterium
GACGATGCCGAGTCCGCCGTGCAGCGCGTCGGACGGGTGGAGGTAGACGGCGAGCGTGCCCGTGCTCGTGAGCGTCGCCGCGATCTTCTGCGCCACGTTGCCCGATTTGCCGACGCCGACGACGACCACCTTACCCGCGCACGAGGCCATCAACCCGACGGCGCGCTCGACCTCCGCGCGCCCGACACGCCCGGCCGTCGCGTCGATGGCCTCGGCCTCCAACCTGAGATAACGTGTAAACTCCGTGAAGTGATCCTGTTCAGTCATGTGGAACTTTCGACAGTTAGTTCGCTCCCCGCGCGAGTTTCGAGCATACGATGCGCAAAAGTAAAAAGGCAAAAGGCGGCGGGGGCAAGTCCGGGTCGTCGTCGTGCGCGCTTAAAAAGTGTTTGCCCTGCCGCCCCGTTGCGTCTAAGCTAGGCGGCGATTTGTTCCACCTTCTCAGTTCCCCTCACTGGGATATTGGGAGTGCACATCAATGCTTATTTCGACCGGCGCGCTTTCCTCAGCCCCTCGGAGCGTCAAGGCGGCCTTAGCCGCCAGCATCTTCACCGCCGCGATTGGCAGTTTGGTGCTCTGCGGTTGGCTGTTTGACATCGAACGCCTCAAACGCATCTTACCAACCCTCGTCGCCATGAATCCGACCACGGCGGTCGCTTTCATGCTGCTCGCCCTTTCGCTGTGGCTGTCGCAAAAAAAAGATGTCTCGCCGGGCGTTCTGCGCGCCGCGAAATCGTGCGCCGCGCTCGTCGCGCTGGTGGGGTCGTTCAAACTGGCGCAAGTCATATTCGGCTGGCCGGGCGGCATCGATCAACTGATCTTCGCCGACAAGTTGAAAGTTGATCCGACCGGGCTGCCGAATCGAATGGCTCCGAACACCGCGCTGAATCTCGCCCTGCTCGGATGCGCCCTGTTGCTCATCAACAGCCGGAGACGGCGCGTCTTCCATCTCGCACAGGCGCTTGTCATCACCTCGCTCATCGGTTCCTTGCTCCCCATCATCGGCTATCTCTACGGGGCGAAACTGTTCTACGGCATCGGGAATTTCATTCCGATGGCCGCCCACACCGCGTTCACACTCTTGGTGCTCGGCACAGGCATCCTCTCATCGCGCCCCGCAGGCGGATTGATGTTGCCGCTCATGGATCGGGGCGTGAGCGGCCTGATGTTGCGTCGCCTGCTGCCCGCCGTGATCGGACTGCCCATCTTTATCGGCTGGCTCCGACTCGAAGGGCAGCAGCAGGGCTTTTACAATAACGAGTTAGGCGTGGCATTGATGGTGGCCGCGCATATCCTGATTCTGACCGCGCTCGTGTGGTGGAGTTCTTTCCAACTCTTGAGCATCGACGCCCGGCGCAAAGAGGCCGAGACACAACTCCGCGATCTGACCTTAACGGACGATCTGACCGGGTTGCGCAACCGGCGCGGCTTTCTCCTGCTGGCGGAACATGAGATAAAACTGGCGCGCCATCAGCGCACCGGCCTCACCCTCTGGCTCCTCTTCGCCGACCTCGACGGTCTCAAACAGATTAACGACAGCTTGGGGCACGATGCCGGGTCACAGGCCATCGTCCACATGGGAACCGTCCTGAAACAGACGTTTCGCGAGTCCGACGTGATTGCCCGGCTGGGGGGCGACGAATTCGCCATCCTCGCCATGAGCAACAGCGGCGACAGCGGGAGCATCATGCTGTCTCGTTTGCAAGAGAACGTTCGCGCTTTCAACCTGCGCGAGAAACTGGCGTACCGTCTATCGGTGAGCGTAGGCGTGACCCGCATTGATTCTGATCAGGCGGCGTCGGTCGAGGCGGTGCTCAAAGAAGCGGATCAAGCGATGTACGCCGAGAAACGCCGGAGAAAGAAGAATAGCAATTTGAATCCCTCCCTGGGCAATCAATTCGCCTGATCCGAAGTCGCCGCCCCGGAAACGCACGGCGACGCGGGCGCGCAAACTTATTGCGCCCGGCGCGAACGGGCAACCGCGAATCATAACTTTCCCTTTCGGCTTTCGCTTCCTTCCCGGCACGCGCGTTGCCCCACTCGCCCCTGATCTATCGAAGCACGGGCAAACGCACGCATCTCGTACAAAATCGGAGGAGTAAGCATCATGGCAGAACAGAACGAGCGGCAAGGAAATTCGTTGCAGCAACCAAACGGCGGCGAAACCCCCTCTTCGGACACCGGCGACATACACCGCCCGCGCCCCGCCGTCGAACGCAAGACCGAAGACGGCACGGCCGGACAGGGACTCGGACAAATCTCCGGCGCAACCAGAGAAGACGCTGAAGATAAGGGATGAGGGATGAGGGATGAGGGATGAAGTAAGAAAAGCACTCGCTTCAGTTGAATGCTTTCATTCATCCTTCATCCCTCCGCCCTCATCCCTCCATCCTGTGATCCTCGCTGCTGTAGGCGGGGCCGCACACGAGCAGGAGGCGCAGCGGCGCGTCGCCCGTGTTTTCCAGCGTGTGCGTCGTCCCGCGCGGGATGTAGACGGCGTCGCCCGCCGAGACCTCGCGCGCCTCCCCCGCGACCGTCATGCGCCCGCGCCCTTCCAGCAGGTAGTAAACCTCTTCCGTGTCCACGTGATGATGCCGCCCGACGGCCGCGCCCACCGGCAACACTTCCTCCGCCAGACTACACAACTCGATCTCCGACGTGGTGCGATCCATGAGCGGGCGTATTTCCGACCCATGCGGCGTCTTGATGACGGCGGCTTGCCCGCGATTAACGACGATCATAATCTGCGTTTTCTCCCTGTTCCTTTTCTCATGCGGGCAAAGCCTGACCCGCGGTCGTGACGAGGTTGGCGAAGCTGATTTTTCGTGGTCTGTTGTCCTGCGTCCGGTGAAATTTACGCCTTCCCGGCCGGGAATCATGTGACACGGGGACGACTACCGGCTCGATCCTATGGAAAATGGGCGGGCGAAACTCGTGCGATGGGCGGCGGATGATACGCGGGAGAAACACGTTCGGGAATTGAGAAATCAAGTGCGCCTGGCAAGGATCGAACTTGCGACCCCCTGCTCCGGAGGCAGGTGCTCTATCCACTGAGCTACAGGCGCGTCCGGCGAATTGTCGCACAGGCGGAGCGTGTCCGCAAAATGGCCGGTGCGAAACTAACGCATGACCGGCCGCCAAAGAACCAGGCCTTTAATTCAGAGTCCGCACCCGTCGAGTTCGGCAACCCGACCTTGACCCGCCGCGACGCGCTCCGAAGGATTCGGAGCGTTGGTTTCTCATGGTTGAGAGTCCTCGCTGGCACCGTGTTTGCTCTGTTTCGTCGCGGGTGGCCTGTGCGCGTTCGATAAGCGTGCAAGGTCTGGGTACAAGACGCACATATTCAAGCAAGGGAGAGTTAGAGATGGACGCTTTTGAATTGCTGAAAAACGATCACGCCAAAGTTTCCGCGCTGTTCGAGCGGATCGAACCGGCGACCGACGCCACGACGCGCCAGCAGTTGTTCACACAGTTGAAGCAGGAACTCGATGTCCACGCGCACATCGAAGAGACGATTCTTTACCCCGCGCTCAAGCAGGCGGCCGAAACGCGCGACATCACCGAAGAGGCTTACGAGGAGCATCAGGAAGTGAAGGACTTGCTCGCCGAGTTGGAGGCGACGCCGGCCGATAGCGAGGAATGGAGCGACATGTTGCTGGAGTTGAGGGAGAACGTCGAGCACCACGTCGAGGAGGAAGAGGGCGAGATGTTCACGAAGGCGCGCGAGGTGTTGAGCGCGCAGCAGATCAACGAGATCGGCGCGCAGATGGCCGCCGCGAAGCAGCAGCAAAAAGCGGCGTCGGCGAGCTAATGCCGTCCGGATAAATTCTTCTGAGCGGGGCGCGGGGACGTTGCAAAGTCTCCGCGCCCTATTTATTGCACGCAATACCTCCGCCCGCACGCGCGCACGGCGAACGCCCGCCGCCGCGTTTGACATCAAACCCCGACCGGCGTACCTCTATTATCATAGACGACGTAAGTTCTTTTTTTTGGAGAAGACATGCAAAGATTCAAACTATTCAACCTTGCGCTCGCCTGCGCGTTATGGCTCAACTTACCGTTGGCCGCGAGCGCGCAACAAACACAACCGGCGGCGGCGGCCACCGCCCCCGCCGCCGCCGCCGGAACCAACGCCACCTCCGCCGCGCTGCCCGCGGCCACGCGCGCGGCGGCCGACACCATCACGGCGGCGCGTCTGAGCGAATACCTGCACGTCGTCGCCTCGGACGCGATGGGCGGGCGCGACACCCCCTCCAAAGGTCTCGACGACACGGCGAAGTATCTCGCCGGCCACCTCGCCAAACTCAAAATCAAGCCGGCGGGCGACGACGGCACCTATTTTCAAAAAATCGAACTCGTCAGTTTCAAAGTCGACCCGTTGAAGTCGAGCGTTCGGCTGGGAGATCGCGCCTTCAAGTTCGGCGAAGATTTCCTCGCGGGGATGGCGAACGGCAGCGCGAGCGGCGCGCTCGTCTATGCCGGTCACGGCTACGTCGTCAAGTCGAAAAACATCAACGCCTACGAAGGCCTGGACGTGCGCAACAAGATCGTGATCGCGGCCGCCGGGGTGTACCCGCCGGGCATCGCGCGCGGCGACCTGACGGGCAAGGCGGGCGAGGGCGACTGGGAAGACGCAGAGAGCTACGCGCGCAAGAACGGCGCGAAGGGACTCATTCGTATCCCGCGCAACTTCGAGCGCGTGTGGCGGCTCGGTCGCTACACGGCCGAACGCACGAACTATCAGGTGGCGCGTTTCGGCGTGGCCGGTGTCGGCAGCGGTAACGGCGAACTGCCGTCCATCTTCCCTTCGGCCGCGCTGCTCGACGTTTTGTTCGCGGGCGAGAAACGCGCCGGGGGCGACGTGCTGAAAGGCATCATGGCGGGCGACGCGGGCGAACCTTTCACCCTCGGCGCGAACAAGCTCGCCGAGTTCAACGTGAACGTCGCTTCGCAAAAAGCCATGACGCAAAACGTCGTCGGCGTGCTCGAAGGCAGCGACCCCGTGCTCAAGCATGAGTACGTCGCGCTCGGCGCGCACTACGACCACGTCGGCACGGGGCGAGCCGTGGCGGGCGATAATATCTACAACGGCGCGGACGACGACGGTTCGGGCACGGTCGGCGTGCTCGCCATCGCCGAGGCGCTCGCGCGCGGCGCGCGCCCCAAACGCTCCGTTCTCTTCGTCTGGCACTGCGCCGAAGAAAAAGGCTTGTGGGGTTCGGAGTACTTCACGAGGTTCCCGACAGTGCCGCTCAAACAGATCGTCGTCCAACTCAACATGGACATGATCGGCCGCAGCAAAAAAGAGGGCGACACGAACGACGCCAACCGCGAACTCTCCGGCGCGAACGAAATCTACGTCATCGGCTCGAAGATGATGAGCACGGAACTCGGCGAGTTGAGCGAGCGCGTCAACCGTTCTTTCCTCAATCTCGATTTCAACTACAAGTATGACGACCCGTCAGACCCCAATCGCTTCTTCTTCCGCAGCGACCATTACAATTATGCCCAGCGCGGCATCCCCATCATCTTCTACTTCGACGGCGTGCACGAAGACTATCACCGCCCCTCCGACTCGCCCGACAAGATCGACTACCAGAAGATGGAGAAGATCGCGCGCACGGTCTTTGCCACCGCGCTCGAACTAGCCAACGTGCCCGCCCGGCCGCGCGTCGATAAACAACTCCCGCAGCAACTCATGGGACGCTAGCAAACACGGGATGAGAGACGAATGAAGAAAGTCGCTCAAGCGAGCCGCGACTTCCTTTCATCTCTCATCCCTTAGCGTTCCTCACCGTTCATGCTTTCTTGACACGTCTCCGGTCATTCATATAATTTCTTCACGTCAAGGGCCGATAGCTCAGTTGGTAGAGCAGCAGACTCTTAATCTGCGGGTCGCTGGTTCGAGCCCAGCTCGGCTCATCAATAGACAGAATAAGATAGGGCATCCATCACGGATGCCCTATCTTGTTTTGTGTGCTTGGTTGTGTTGCCCGAACGCCGGAGCCGGACGGCTCTCTCTCCGTATGGGCTGCCGGGTCGGCCGCGGGTGCGAGGCTCTGACACGATGCCTGCCCGGCTGAGCAGGTTATGGTAAAGACGGGCGGCGTGCGTGCGAGCGTGCCGGACAAGTTATGGCGTAGGTGGCGATGCAGGTGGCGAGGGCTGACACCAACAGCCAATCCCAGGTGAACCTGAGCAACAGGAATCCCCAACTCTCATCATTGCCCCAAGCCAGAAACGGTTTGCCCGGCAGGTAAGCGAAGTCCTGCCAAGCATAGGAGATGGCGACGCCGGCGGCGTAAGCCATCAAAGCGCTCAACCCGACCGAAGCCAGCCGGGTCACCGGATGACCGATCCACAGCAGCAAAGCCGCCACGAAGAGGACGCTCGCCTGCCCCCACGGAGTACCCAGATAGTTGAGGTAGCACCCCGGTCTGTCGGGCAACACCAGCCACCACGTTGCGACGGTGGCGGCGCACAGAATGAATCGTGTGTCGCCGAGTAGTCGCGTCAATAGCCGATGGACTTTGCTCTCCAGTTTCATAATCACCGAACTATACCAAACGACGCCCTAATTCCGCGATGCCGCGTTTGCCTGTAGTTTCGTCACAATGAGCGGGCGGGCGGCGAGTTCGCGGCGGTAGAAGACGCGCGGACGTTGGAGGCTGCGGTTCTCCGGCTCGACGATTCTCTCTTCGCCGTCCACGAAGACGAGCGGCGGCTTTTGCAGTTGGCCGAGCAGGCCGCGACTTTTCTTCATGCTCTCAAGCTGCATGAGCGGCACGCGTTCGGCGGCATAGTCGAGCCACTCGCCCATCAAGACCTGCCCGTCGCGCGGTCGGGAATCGGCCGCGCCCTCCCTGAGTCCCTGCACGACGAGCGCGTAAGTCAACAGGCCGTGGCCTAACTGCGTAGCCTCTTTGGCCGCCTGGTACCCCTGGGCGGCGGTGAGGATGAACATGCCTTTTTCGTGGGCGAGTTGCGCCAGTCCCTTCGAGTTCATGGGGCCGAGCCGCTTGTCTTCCGCTTCGAGCGCCTGACCGGAGTTGCAGGCGTCCAGAACGAGGAGAGCCTGTGCGGCGTCAACGCCTTCGAGCGCGGCTTCGAGTTCGCGGTCGGAGAGGCTGTGCTCTAAGAGCAACTTCATGCCCGCCGGGTCGATCTGCGTGCGCGCGCCCCGATAGCCGAGGTCGTGCGGGATGATGTAGAAGCGCGCGCCCTGCGCGATGCCGTGCCCGGCGTAGTAGATGATGACGGTGTCTTCGGGCTGCGCGCGTTTGAGTTTAGAGAGGTCGGGCGGCGCGCCCGCGGGCATGGCCGACTCGTCGCCGCCGAGCCGCTTGAGGGCGAGCAGCAGGTTGGCCTTCGTGCTCTCGGCATCGAGCAGGCGGGCAACCTCGATCCGGCCGAAGTTTGCGACCCGCGCCTGCGCCTTCCGCACTTCCTCCGCGAACGTCTGCGCGTCGGCGTTGGCGAAGTTTAAATTGAAGGCCTCGTTCGCATACTTGTTGACGCCGACGGCGAGAATGTAGGCCGTGCCCGTGCGCCGCAGGCTCTCGTCGCCTCTGACGAGCAGTTCCGCATCGACGCTTTTCACGTTGTCGCGGTTGAAGGCGTAGGCCGTCAGCCGGTTGTCGCCCGCGACGACGGGCACGCTCGCCTCGATGACGGTCTTTCCGGCTTGATGCAACACATCGCCGCGCCACGCGCGCACGAGCAGGCCGTTGCGAAAGAGACGCACATCCCGCGCGCCGCTGCCCCCGGAGTGTCGCGCGTCGGCCGCCGCTTCGACCACTTCGAGGCGCACCTTCGCCTCGCGCGTGTTGACGCCCGACACGGGCGGCTGTGCCGCCGTCGGCGCGCCCGCCGCGAGCGACAGGCGCACTTGCGGCTGGCGACGGTCGCGCCGCGTGATGTCGGTCGCGGCTTGCGGCCTGCGCCCCGCGAAGATTTCGCCGAGCAGGCCGGGCGCGTAGTATTCGTTGAAGAAGACTTCGACGGGGCGCACGTTCGTCGTGTTCCGCTCGAACCGCCACATGATCTGATGCCAGGCGGCGGGCGAGCCATCGAATAACCCGTCGGGCGCGACGACGAGCCAATCTGCGCTCTCGCGCAGGGAGACGAGCGTCGCCAACAATTCGCCGCGGTGGTCGCCCGTCCAGACGCGCGCGCTGCCGTCTTCGCTGCCGCTCACGAGCCAGCGTCCGTCGCGGCCGAAGGAGAGCGCGTTGACGGCGTCCGTATGCGCCTGCGCGATGCGCTGCGCCTGCCCGTTCGCGGCGTCGAAGTATGTGATCTCGCCGCGCAGGTTTCCGGCCAGCAAGGTGCGCCCGTCGGGCGTGAAAGCGAGGCTGGTCAGAGCGTCCGCGCCGTTCAAGGTGCGGAGCGTCTGCCCGGTGTGCGCGTCCCACAGGCGCGCGGTCTGGTCGTGGCCGGCGGAGGCGAGCGTGCGCCCGTCGGGGCTGAAGGCGAGAGCGCGCACGAGCGCGGCGTGGCCGACGAGAGTTTGCGCCGCGCGGCCTTCGGCCGTGTCCCGGATTTTGATCTCGCCGTTCGCATCGCCGGAAGCGATGCGCGCGCCGTCCGCGCTAAAGGCGAGCGCGTGGACTTCGCCGCCGTGTCCGGCGAGCGTGCGCAATTCGCGCGCGGCTCGCGTGTCCCAGAGCTTGACCGTGCGGTCGTTCGAGGCGGAAGCGAGCACGCCCGCCGCGTTGAAGGCGACGGCGTTGACCGTCTCGGCATGACCGGCGAGCGCGGGCAGCTCGCGCCCCGTCGAGACTTCCCAGAGTTTGACGCCGCCGCTCAAACCACCGGCGGCGAGCGTGCGCGAGTCCGCGCTGAAGGCGACGGAAGTGACGGGGCCGATGTTGCCCGCGACGTTGCCGCCGAGATTGCGCAGAGCGCGCCCCGTCGCCGCTTCCCACAGGCGCGCCGTGCCGTCCTTGCTGCCCGAAGCGAACCACTTGCCGTCGGGCGAAAACGCCGCCGCGTAGACGCTCGATGCGCGCGTCTCCAAAACGCGCACGCTCCGCGGCGCGCTCACGTCTCTCAGCGTCACCGTCTTGTCGCCGTTGCTCGAAGCCACCACCCGCCCGTCCGGGCTGAAAATCGCCGCCTCCAACGTCTCCAAACTTTCCGCGTCGGAAGTCGCGCTCAAACGCTTGCCGCTCTCCGCGTCCCAACTCATCAGGGCGAGCGCGCCCGCGCCCGCCGAGACGAGATTGCGCCCGCCGTCCGTGAAGGCCACGGCCAGCGCCGGGTCGGCATGACCGGCGAGCGTGCGCGTCTCGCGCCCTTTTCCCGTGTCCCAGAGCTTGATCGTCCGGTCGTTGCTGCCCGACGCCAGGCGTCTGCCGTCGGGACTGAAAGCCAAAGCCCTCACCCCGCCGGCGTGCCCCGCGAGCGAGTGCAACTCGCGCCCGCCGCCGCTTCCCGCGTCCCACAGCTTGATCGAATTATCGCCCGCGCCCGTTGCCAGCAGCCGCCCGTCGGGGCTGAACACGACGGACAAGACCGCGCCCGCGTGTCCCGTCAGAGTGCGCTCGATTTGTCCGGTCTGCGCGTTCCAGACGGGCACGGAGTTTTCCGCGTTGCCCGCCGCGACGAGGCGCGCGTCGGGGCTGAACGCGAGCGCGTTGATGCTCCCGCCGCCGCTCATAGTTTTCAGTTCGCGCCCCGTAGCCACTTCCCACAACTTGACCACGCCGTCCACCGAACCCGACGCGAGCCAGCGTCCGTCCGCACTGAAGGCGACCGCCTTGACCCAGGCCGCGTGCCCCGCGAGTCTGCGCAACTCCAACGCGCGCTCCGCGTCCCACAGGCGCACCGTGTTGTCCTTGCTGCCCGAGGCGAGGAGCTTCCCCTCCGGGCTGAACGCCAGCCCGTCCACGCGCATCGCGTGTCCCGTCTGGAGCACGAGTTCCGGCCGGTTCGTGTCATTCGCTCCCGTCTGCGCCGGTTCCGCCCACGCCGCGCAGAGGACGACCGCGACGCACGCGGCGAGCGTCGGGACGAGAGCGGAAATAAGGCGGCGACGACGAGGCGCGGCGAAGCGCGTCTGCAATGAAGATGAGGCTCGGGGGATTTTCATGTGATGTTTCCGATTCGCCCTATGGAAGGTTGCTGCGAAAGTACCGTCGAACGGGTAGCGGCGGCGGCAACTTAGGCCAAAAGCGGCGCGGGTGTCAAGAAAAACGATCCCGCGTGCGACACTCTCCGCCCCCGCCCGCGCGCGCATCTCACTCACGCGCCGCGATACTGGCCGGGCGCGGCGCGCCCTGCAACTGTACGGGCGGTTGCGGCGCGCAACAGACTTTCACCAGACGCTCGCGGTCGCG
>DASQNL010000551.1:0-2747 GCA_035644995.1 Pyrinomonadaceae bacterium
TGTGTTTAACCGTGGAGTTTCCACGCGGACTGTAAGCTGCGGATGTAAGTTAAAGGGGGAGGGTGGGGTCGTGTTCGTGCCGGTACACGGCCGAGAACCTGCTCTCGCTCGTCGCTCGCGTGGGGGTTGGACACAAACGGCATCATACTAAATTTACGGGCGCAGCGGAATAACCGGGGCGTGGCGTTCGGAGCGGACACGGGGGCGATGGCCGCGTCCGCTCGCGGCGCGCGGGCGCGGGCGGCTCGAAACTTTCGGGCGGCGGGTGAAAAGTAGTAAGCTATCGCCCACCTGAGTTGTCTTCTTAAAATCCGAATTTAGCGAAAGGTGCTCGAACTAAAATCATGGCACAGAATGTTCCCATCACGGTCGCGCACGGCGACGGCATCGGCCACGAAATCATGGAAGCGACGCTCCGCATCTTGCGCGAAGCGGGCGCGGCGTTGGAAATCGAGACCATCGAGATCGGCGAGCAGGTTTACCTGCGCGGCGATACGGCGGGGATACCGGCGAGCGCGTGGGACTCTTTGCGCCGCACGAAGGTTTTTTTGAAAGCTCCGATCACGACGCCGCAGGGCGGCGGCTACAAGAGCCTGAACGTGACGGTGAGAAAGACGCTCGGGCTTTACGCCAACGTGCGCCCGTGCGTCTCGTATCACCCGTTCGTCGATACGAAGCACCCGAAGATGGACGTGGTGATCGTCCGTGAAAACGAGGAAGACCTCTATGCCGGGATCGAGCACCGGCAGACCGCTCAGGTCTATCAATGCCTGAAACTCATCTCGCGCCCCGGTTGCGAAAAGATCGTGCGCTACGCCTTCGAGTACGCGCGGCGCAACAACCGGCGGAAAGTCACCTGCTTCACCAAAGACAACATCATGAAGATGACCGACGGTCTTTTTCATAAAGTCTTCGACGAGATCGCGGCCGAATATGCCGACCTCGAAAACGAGCATTGGATCGTGGACATCGGCGCGGCCAAACTAGCCGACACGCCCGAAGCCTTCGACGTGGTGGTGATGCCGAATCTCTACGGCGACATCCTCTCGGACGTGGCCGCGCAGATCGCCGGTTCGGTCGGGCTGGCCGGTTCGGCCAACATCGGCACTTCGGGGGCGATGTTCGAGGCCATCCACGGCTCCGCGCCGCGCCGCGCCGGGCAGAATCTCGCCAACCCGTCGGGGCTGCTCCTCGGCGCGGTGATGATGCTCGTCCACATCAACCAGCCCGACGTGGCCGAGCGCGTCCACAACGCGTGGCTGCGCGCCGTGGAAGACGGCGTCCACACTTACGATATTTACGCCGAGGGCGTGAGCAAACAGAAGGTCGGCACGCGCGAGTTCGCCGATGCGGTCGTGGCGCGCCTCGGACAGACGCCGCAAACTTTGAAGGCCGTCAAGTACAACCCCGGCGGCGGCGACCGGACGAGCACGGCGGGCGCGGGCGCGGGCGCGGTCGAGAAGAAGGAGTTGGTCGGCGTTGACGTGTTCGTGAACTGGGAGAGCGGCACGGCCGCGCAGTTGGGCGAGACGTGCGACAAGTTGAGCGGCGACGATCTGAAGTTGACCCTGATCGGCAATCGCGGCATCACCGTCTGGCCGCAGGGGTTGCCCGAAACTTTCCTCTCCGACCATTGGCGTTGCCGCTATCTCGCGGCTCGTGAAGGCGCTGTCGTCTCACACTCGCAGATCACCGCGCTCCTCCAACGCCTCGCCGACCACGGCCTCGACTTCATCAAGACCGAGAACCTCTACAACTTCGACGGCCAACCCGGCTACTCGCAAGGGTGAGGCACGCTAGTGATAAGGGATGAGGGATGAAAAGCGGTAGCAAAGCGAGACCGTCTAAGTCGAGTTTGAAGGATGAGAAAGCAGTTGCCGTCTCATCCCGCATCCGTCATCCCTCATCCCTTCCTCTCGTCTCGGTCGTCATGGGCAGCAAGTCCGACTGGGAGACGATGCGCGGGGCGGACGAGACGCTGACGGAGTTCGGCGTGGCGCACGAGTGCCGCGTCGTCTCGGCGCATCGCACGCCGCGTCTGATGGCCGAGTTTGCGAGCGGGGCGGAAGCGCGCGGGATAAAAGTGATCATCGCGGGCGCGGGCGGCGCGGCGCATTTGCCCGGCATGGTCGCCGCGCAAACTTTGCTGCCCGTGCTCGGCGTGCCCGTCGAGAGCCGCGCGCTCAAAGGGCTGGATTCCCTACTCTCCATCGTGCAGATGCCCGCCGGCATTCCCGTCGGCACGCTCGCTATCGGTCAGGCGGGTGCGCGCAACGCCGCGCTGCTCGCCGTCGCCATCCTCGCCAACGAAGACGCGCACTTGCGCGAACGCCTGCGCGCGTTCCGGGCGGAGCAGGAGCGACAGGTGCGCGCCGCGCAGTTGGATTAGGTTAGTTGTAAGTTGTCTCCGAGTGGTGAATGCTTTCCACTTGAATTGCCGTTCGCTAAAACCGTGAACCACGCGCTCTCTTCCCGCTCAAACACGCGCACGCTCCTGCCCGGCGCGACCATCGGCGTGCTCGGCAGCGGCCAACTCGGCCGCATGTTCGCCATGGCCGCGCGCCGCATGGGTTATCTCGTCCACACCTTCTCGCCCGAAACCGACACGCCGACGGGTCAGGTCGCGGACGTTGAAGTCACCGCTTCATACGACGACCTCGACGCCGTGCGCGACTTCGCCGCCCGCGTCGAGGTCGTCACCTTTGAATTTGAAAACGTCCCGGCGGCGACCGTCGAAGCGATCAGCG
>DASQNL010000552.1:0-11202 GCA_035644995.1 Pyrinomonadaceae bacterium
GTCGAGGAGTGTGGGGTCAACCCGCTCGAAGTTGACCCGCACGGCTTCCGCGCGCGCTGCGCGAGGCGTATCGAGCGCGGGCGTGTGTGGGTCTCGGTCGGCGCGGGCGGCCGCCTCGACTTCAAGGCCGACGTGATGGCCGAAACTCCCGAGGCCGTCTATCTCGAAGGCGTCTATGTTCGCCCCGGCGCGCGCGGCATGGGGCTGGGGCGACGCTGCATGCTCCAACTTGGGCGCGAACTGCTCGCGCGCGCTCGCGCCGTCTGCCTGCTCGTCAACGAGTGCAACGTTAAAGCACAGTCCCTTTACCTCAAGACCGGATTCAGCATCCACGGTCTCTACGAGACCATTTACCTCCACAAGACCGACGCCTGATAGGCGGCGCGCGAGCCTCGGCCGCGCGCTATAAGGGGCGAACATGAACAGACAACTATATGTTGCCCGCTACATGTGGGCGGTGGTCGCGGCCGGCGCGGTCGTCATCGCACTTTCGGTCTTGGGGCTGCCCGCCGCGCAGATCGGTTGGCCGTCTCTGCTGCTGGCGTTGGCGGCCATCTCGATCAGTTCGGGCTTCGTCGTCCGCATTCCGAGCGTGACGGGCGGCATCACGGTCGGCGATACGTTCATCTTCCTCGCGTTGCTGCTCTACGGCGGCAGTGCGGCCGTCATACTCGCGGCGGCCGACGGCCTTTGCTCGTCGCTGCGCCTCAGCCGGAAGCCGCGCACCATCCTCTTCAACACGGCGGTCATGGCCTGCTCGACCTACGTGACGGCCGGCGTGTTGCGGCTGATCTTCGGCCAAGTCGAAACGCTGACGGCCGGAGGCTACTCGGCCAATTTTCTGGCGGCCGTCTGCCTCATGGCGATGACGCAGTATGTCGTAAACACGGGGCTGATCGCGCTCGAAAAGTCTTTCAAGATCGGCCGACAATTCGGAGCTACGTGGAAGGAGTTTTATCTCTGGTCGTCCGTGACCTACATCGCCGGAGGTTCAGCGGCGGGGTTTATCGCCTGCCTCGCAGGCTCGTTCAGTCTCTCCGCCATCGCTCTGGCGACCCCGGTCGCCTGGATCGTCTACCTGACTTATCGCACCTACCTGAAGAACGTCGAGGCGGCGGCCGAGCACACCCGGCAGGCCGAGCGTCACGTCGAGGAACTTAATCACTACATCGAAGAACTGAAGCGAGCGGAGGAGGAGCGCGACGGCCTGCTGCTACGCGAGCGCGAGGCGCGCGCGGTGGCGGAGGCCGCGTGCCGTCTGAAAGACGACTTCCTCGCCACCGTCTCGCACGAACTGCGCACCCCCCTGACCTCGATCCTCGGCTGGTCGAACCTGCTGCGCTCCGGCTCGCTCGACGAAAAGAGCGTCGGCAAAGCCTTCGACGTGATCGAACGCAACGCGCAGAACCAGAAGCGGCTGATCGACGATCTGCTCGATGTCTCGCGCATCATCGGCGGGAAACTTCTGCTGGACGTGCGCGAGATCGAACTGGCGCGGATCATCGAAGACGCGGTCGAGGTCGTGCGCCCGGCGGCGGCGGCCAAGGGCATCAGTCTGGTGTCGTCGTTCGACCCGCAAGTCTGGACTGTCTCCGGCGACGCGGGGCGGCTGCGGCAGGTGGTGTGGAATCTGCTCTCGAACGCCGTCAAGTTCACGCCCGATGGCGGGCGCGTCGAGGTGCGTCTGGAGCGCGACGGCTCTTGCGCGCGCGTCGCCGTCAGCGACACGGGCAAGGGCATCGCCCCGGACTTCCTGCCGCACGTGTTCGAACGCTTCCGGCAGGCTGACGCTAAGACGACACGCGCCTTCGACGGTCTTGGGCTGGGACTCGCCATCGTGCGCCATCTGGTGGAAGCCCACGGGGGGACGGTGAGCGCGGAAAGCCCCGGCGAGGGGCTGGGCACGACCTTCTCGATTTATCTGCCGCTGCTCACCGTTCGCGCGGGCGAACCGGAGCGCGAAGTCGTCGGCGCGCTCCGCTCCGCGGCTCACGCCGCCGAATCGCTGCGCGGCGTGCGTGTGCTCACCGTTGACGACAACTCCGATACGAGAGATTTGGTCGAAGCGGTGCTCAGTCGTTGCGGAGCTGAAGTGAGGACGAGCGCGTCGGCCGCGGAGGCGTTGACCGTGCTGCGCGAATGGAGGCCGGACGTGATGTTGAGCGACATCGGGATGCCGCACGAAGACGGCTACGAGTTGATCCGCCGCGTGCGCGCTCTCGACACCTCGCAGGGCGGCTGCGTTCCCGCCGCAGCCCTGACGGCCTACGCCCGCGACGAGGATCGAGGGCTGACGCTGGCCGCCGGCTTTCAGATGCATTTGGTGAAACCCGTCAACCCCGCCGAACTGATCGCCGCCGTGGCGTGTCTTTCGCGGCAGTCGGCCTGCGCCGACCACTTGACCTGACACGGGCGGGCGGCTCAATGCGACATCCGAATGCCCTGAGCGACTTTGCGCTGAAAGGCCGCGGGTCTAAAACAGCCGGGCACAGACAGGCCGGGCATCGCCTGAGAAGGCTTGAAGTCTCTGCCGGGCGAGACTTGCCGCGTATCAGGTAGGATGTCCCGATGCCGACGCCTCAATCCACTTACATCGCTCTCCTCAATCGTGCAGGCGCTTCACCTGCTGCACCACCGGCTCACCAAACGCCATATAAGTTTCGCGGAAGTTGTCTCGGCAGCCATGCTCTGCGTCCCGCCCCGGACGCCGCTCCCCGGATGGTTGCCGATGGGCGCACACCTTATGCTGATCATCGTGCAGGTCGTGGGGAGTCTCCGGATCAAGAAGCTGTCGCCGAACCGGCCGCGCTGACGCGACATCTGAAAAGTCTTCCGGCGCACCGGGTACTCCGGATCGGTTGCGCCGCCGAGAGCGTGAGCTGTCCCACTTCGTCGAGACGCTTTCGCCGGGCGCGGAGCGTGCCTTGTAAAATTGGCGGGGCGACAAGTTTAAGGAGTCGGACAGGGCGGCTCTTTATATCCCCCGTCGCCCGTTTTCAATTCGACGGCACAAGTACCTTCACAAAACAATAGACCTGAGATACTGTGTTGGGCGAAAGCGCGAGCGCGGATACACGGGATAATGGGGGCAGGATGTTCATAGCTTTGAGCCAGTTCACCATCGCCAACAACATGACCGAAGAGGTGAAGGATGCTTTTATCAAGCGTCCACACCTCGTCGAAGACGCCCCCGGCTTTTTACGTCTGGAGGTGATTAGCCCTTTAGACAACAAGGACGAGATTTGGCTTTTGACCTACTGGCGCGATGAGGACAGCTTTAAAGTGTGGCATCACAGCCACCTGTATCACGATTCGCACAAGGGTATTCCGAGAGGCTTAAAACTCGTCCCTCAAAGCGTCCGGCTCCGGTTTTTTGAGCACATCTCCTCGTGAGCGTGAAAGGGTATGGTGTCGGAACTAAGCGAAGCCATTGGTCGGATTCTCGATACGGAACGCGCCCGGCTGGCGGAGGAGGTCACTTCGCGCCAGTACGAAGCGCAGCCGGAACTGGCTGCCAAGTACGGCGAGGCGGGGCGCGTCAGATGCCTCCAGGACGCCAACTATCATCTCTCTTACCTGGCTGAGGCCGTCGCCGCATCCAGTCAAGCTCTATTCTCCGACTACATCGGGTGGGCGAAAGTGATGCTCGAAGCGCGCGGCATCCCCGCGGCGGATTTGTCCCGTAACCTACAGATCATGAGCGAGGTGGTGAGGGAGCGGCTTCCCGCGGAGATGGGGCTGGTGGTTCAAGAGTATTTCGAGGTGGGATTAAACAGGCTGCCCGCTTTGCCGTCCGACCTACCGCCGTTATTTGAAGACGCCGCGCCGCACGGCGACCTGGCAAAGAAGTTTCTGCGCCTCCTGCTGAATGGGGAGCGGTATCTGGCGAGTCGCCTGATCTTGGAAGCGGTCGACTCCGGCGTGCCGGTGCGAGACATCTACTTGCACGTTTTCCAGTCTTCACAGCGAGAGATCGGGCGGCTGTGGCAGATGAACCGCGTGAGCGTAGCGCAGGAGCACTTCTGCACGGCCGCCACGCAACTCATCATGGCGCAGCTTTACCCGCGAATCTTCCGCACGGAAAAGAACGGCCGGAGGATCGTCGTGACCAGCATCGGCGGAGAACTTCACGAAATCGGCGTCCGCATCATCGCCGACTTCTTCGAGATGGAGGGCTGGGACACCTATTACCTAGGGGCTAACTGCCCCACTAACGCCATCCTTCAAGCCCTCACGGAGCGCAACGCACACGTGCTCGCGGTTTCGGCGACCATGACTTTTCACGTCCGTGCGGTCGAGAATTTAATCGCCGCCGTTCGCGCGTCGGAAGATTTTAAGGCCATTAAGATTATGGTGGGCGGCTATCCGTTCAATATCGAGCCGGAGTTATGGCAGCGGGTCGGCGCGGATGCCTACGCGAGCGACGCGTCGGATGCGGTCGCCATGGCTTCCAGTCTATAAACCTCACGCGGGAGCGCAATGACGAATAGACACGAACAGCTTGCCGCCCTTGCTCTGCTGTGCGACACGGACGGCGTCGTGCGGCAGGTTCTTTATGATGGGCTTGACGCCGTGAGTATCTCGCCGGGGCAGCCGTTTGAATCCGCATTGGATGGTGAGAGCCGTGAGAAGGGGCGCGCGTTCCTCAAAGTCGTGCGGGAGAAAGGGGCGGCTTTCGACTGGGAGTTGAATCTCGCCGTCGGCGGGCGAGTGAGGTCAATCCGTTTCAGCGGGAGCGCGACCGCCGACGGCATCTTCATCGCCGGTTCCGCTACTCGCTCAGGCGTCATCAAGGTTTACGAGCAATTCATCCACCTCGTAGAGCGTGCGCCAGAGGATAGCGACGCGAGGGAACGGCCGCTCGCCGCACCGTCGCAACAGTTTGACGGAGACGCCGAACTGTATAACGAACTCGCGCGTCTCAACAACGAACTCGTCACCGCCCAACGTGAGGTAGTCAAACGCAACATCGAACTGGAAAGGCTCAACGAGGTTAAGAACCAGTTTATCGGCGTCGCCGCCCACGATTTGCGGAACCCCCTCCAGGTCATAGAGGGTTATAGCGAGTTGTTACTCGATCAGCACTTCGGGGAACTCAACGCCGCGCAACACAAGTTCATCTCCGTCATCAGAAAACACAGCGATTTCATGTTGAATCTGATCACAGACCTTCTGTATATCTCAAAAATCGAGGCCGGCAAGCTACAACTCGAATTAAAGGAAACAGACTTGGTCGCCCTCTTGGAAAGAAACGTAGAGTTGAACCGACTGATGGCCGGACAAAAGCAGATCGACATCCTCTTCTCGCACCGGGAAGATTTACCCGCGTTAGTTATCGACGCGCCCAAGATCGAACAAGTTTTGAATAACCTCATCAGTAACGGCATTAAATTTTCCTACCCCGGCACCACCGTCGAGGTGCTGGCTACGAAGAAAGACAAAGAAGTCGTCGTGAGCGTCAGGGACGAAGGACAGGGCATTCCGGCGAATGAAATCGACAGGCTGTTTATTCCCTTTGAAAATCTCAGTGTCAAGACCACGGGAGGCGAGCAAAGTACCGGCCTCGGCCTCGCTATTGTTAAAAGAATTGTAGAGGGGCACGGGGGCAGAATTTGGGTGCAGAGTGAAAGGGGAGTCGGATCGAATTTCAGTTTCTCATTGCCCTTCATTGAGCCTGTCTGAAACAGGGGCGTCGTCGCACCGGCTTGTCCAAACTGTGCGAGCCGGTCGGCGGGCGCGCCCGATCTGGTTTAATGCAGTGCGCTCGAAGAACTTTCTCGCCTCATATTAATTCTGTGCAACATAACTCTTGCGACTAATCTAAGATGACAAGCGCCTCTTCAAACCCCGACTTACGCTCGATAGCTCTCCGCGCGATGACTCGCTCCGGTCTCGCCACGGATTTTCCGGCTGAAGTTCTCCGGGAAGCCCTGTCTCTGTCGCGGGCGGGAGGTGAAAAAAATATCGACGCCTCGGTCAGAGACATGCGCGACGTGCCGTGGTCTTCCATTGATAACCCCGAATCGCGCGATCTCGATCAGGTTGAGTATGTTGAGCGGCTGCCGGATGGTCGTTTGCGGCTGCTGATCGGAATAGCCGATGTCGATAGTTTCGTTCCGAAAGGGAGCGTCATAGACCGGCACGCCTTCGTCAATACCGTTTCGGTCTACACCCCGGCCATCATCTTCCCCATGTTGCCCGAACCGCTTTCTACGGATAAAACTTCGCTGTTGGAAGGCGAGGACAGGCTCGCCGTCGTGATCGAGTTGATCATCACGGGCGGAGGGGACGTGTCGTCCAAAGATGTCTATCGCGCCGCCGTGCGTAACCACGCTAAACTCACCTATGGAGAGGTGGGCGAATGGCTGGAGGGTCGCTCGTCCGTCCCCGACGCCGTCGCCAATATAGCCGGGCTTGAAGATCAGATACGGCTCCAGTCGGAGGCGACGGAGCGGCTGCACGCGCTGCGCAAAGAAAACGGCGCGCTCGAACTTGAGACCGTACAAGCCGCGCCCGTCCTCTCCGCGGGGGAAGTCGTCGGACTCGATATTAAACGTCACAACCGCGCGCAAAGTATCATCGAGAGTTTCATGATCGCGGCCAACACCTCGATGGCCGAGTTTCTGCAAGAGCGGGGAGTGCCGTCGTTACGCAGGGTCGTTCGCACTCCCGAACGATGGCCTCAGATAGTGAAGCTGGCCGCTTCCTTCGGCGTTACTCTTCAACCGACGCCGGATTCGCGCGCTCTCTCGGATTTCTTAACCCGGAGAAAGGCGGCCGACCCGAAAAGCTACGCGGAACTCTCACTCTCTGTTTTGAAAATGCTGGGGGGCGGCGACTACAGAGTGGAAACGCCGGAGCTTGAGCAGCAGGGACACTTCGGTTTGGCCGTTCATGATTACACACACTCGACGGCGCCCAACCGCCGCTACCCGGATTTAATCACGCAACGCTGCTTAAAAGCGGCGATCTCAGGCACAGCCCTCTCATACACCGCAGAGGAACTTGAAGAGATCGCCGACAGGTGTAACCGGATGGAGAGCGCGGCGAGAAAGGTGGAGCGCACGACGGAGAAATCGGCCGTGGCTGTGCTCATGAGTAACCGTCGCGGCGAGATATTTGATGGAATTGTGACCGGCGTGAAAGAGCGCGGGACGTTCGTGCGACTCATCGCTCCGCCTGCCGAGGGACGAATCGTAAAGGGTGAAGAAGGGTTGTCGGTGGGAGAGAAGGTGCAAGTTAGATTGCTCTCCGCGGAGCCGGAGCGCGGGTTTATAGATTTCGCCAAGGTATGATCGGGAGCGGCAGTTGATGCTTTGTCAGGGTGACTTCTCAAGACTGTACCGCTGATCGTCTCACTCAATTCGCGGCCATGCCGAACCCATATCGTTACCCCTCGCCGGCCGTGGGAAGGAATGTGCCAAACGTCCAGAAGTGCCCTTCAACGTCCCAGACGTGGTACTCGCGCGAGCCAAAGTCAGTATCAACGGGCGGGCTTACAATCTGCGCGCCCGCCAGGCGCGCCCGTTCATAATGCGCGTCGAGTTCCTCTACATACACGTAGAGGGCTTGGGTGGCGGCCATCAGCGCATGAGGGCTGACGATGCCGTCGTCGGGTCTGACTGAACCCAGCATGACGACGTTCGTGCCGAGCTTCAGTTGCGCATGCCTCACGCTCGTCCCCGACTCCGGCACCGAGAACAACTCGACGAAGCCGAACATCGCGCAGAGAGATTGAATGGCGACGCGCGCATCGTTGTATCGAAGAATGGGAAAGATTGTCTGCATCACACTCCTTACCGGCTCACGCCCCGCATCACCCGCCGCCCCGCGCGGTTAAGTTATCTGAGAGGCTTCGTCTCGGCGGTCGGTCGCTAACTGCGTTTGGCGACGCCTCGCGTTCGAGAGCCTTCATTCTGCCACAAGCACGCGCCGGTAAGACTACCTCTCAAGGCTCTCATACCTGATAACTCCCGAACGTTTGCCGAACTACTGAAATAATGTGCGGGACGACCGTCGAGCTTAAACCCGGTGCTTTGAAGTGATGACCCTCCGGCGCGTTGTGGCCGGTAGTATCCGAGTTGCCAACCCGAAACTACCGCCGGGTCGTCCCCGATAGGTCAAAATCAGCACACCTCAAATTCCGCTCAATTCCTTAGTTAATCCTAATGACGGGCGTGCGGGTAGGTCGTCGGCGACACACCTGCCCGCGCTTGAGACCGTAAATCGCGGCCTGCTGGCGTTGGCATATCTTTTGCAGCCCATACGTTTGTACGCCGATTTCCCATCGCTCTGAACTCTTCTAAAGTCGGAAGTACAACCGCAACTCAATAACAGAAACGGCAGGAGACGTGCGGAACGGCCTCCACATCGTCGCCCACGGGCGAACTCCGGCCGCCGCTTCACGACGTGAATCGCCTCTCAACACATACCGAGTCTTGACCATTCGGAGCTTGATCAACATCCGCGCCCTTGATGTGGTCGGGGAGAGTGTGGAGGCGTATGGAAAGTCGCCCGCGTCTCCGGGTGTGTTCACGCGTCCTCAGTTCTATGTGTTCGATGTGGCCGCCGCGCGTCGTCTGTGGCTGCGTCGGCGGCGCAGTCCCGCCCGTCCTTCCGGTTCAACCCGCCGGTTAAGCAGAGAGGTTCAGAAGCAACATGAAAGCTCACCGCGTTTCCGCCCTCCGCGCACTTATTTTCGCGCTCGCGCTCATCGCTTCCTTACAACCCCGTGACGCCCTCGCGCAGATCACCGAGGCGACGCTTAAGGGGAAGGTCTTCGACGCCAACGGCAACGTCGTCGTCACCTCGGCCATCACGGCCGAGAACGAGGAGACGGGACAGGTGCGCACCGCCGCGGCCGACAGCGACGGCTCGTTTACCCTCGCCAGCCTGCCGCCCGGCAGCTACCGGGTGACGGTGCGCATGGCGGGCTTCAAGACCTACGAGCAGCGCGCGCTTCGTCTGAGCGTCGGGCAGACCACAGAGTTGGTCGCGCGGCTGGCAACCGGGGAGATCAGCGAGACGGTCGAAGTGGCCTCCGGCGCGGCGGCGGTAATTCAGACCGACGGGCGCGCCGCCGATGTCATCACCGAACGGCAGATTACCGAACTCCCGCTCGCACAGCGCGACGTGTTCCTGCTGCCGAAGTTGAGCGCGGGCGCGACCGCCATTCCCGGCGCGGCCAACTCGACCAAGCTCACCAACTCGCCCGTCATCACCGTCAACGGCAACCGCTACCGCGGCAACAACTACGTGCTCGACGGCGCGATGAACACCAACCCGAACAACACGGGCGAGCCGGCCATCGTGCCCAGCGTCGAGTCGGTCGAGGAAGCGCAGGTGCAGACCTCGAACTTCTCGGCCGAGTTCGGGCGCGGTAACGGCACGGTCGTCAACCTCCGCACGCGCTCCGGCACGAACAGCCTGCGCGGCCGCCTCTGGACTTACCACCGCAATGCCGCCCTGAACGCCCGCAACTTCTTCGCCGCCAAGCGCGCGCCGCAGGTCTATAACCAATTCGGCGCGACCATCGGCGCGCCCATCCGGCGCGACAAGACCTTCTTCTTCGGACTCTACGAGGGCACGCGCCACGCCGTCGCCCGTGCCGTCTCGCTACAGGTGGAGACGCCCGAACTGCGCGACTACGTCATGCTCACGCGCCCCGACAGCATCGCCGCGCGGCTCTTGCAGAACTTCCCCGCGCCCGCGCCGCTGCCCGGCTCCGGCTCGAACCGCTACGCCAACCAGAGCAACCTGACGATTGACGGCGTGACGCTCCCGGCCAGCGGCAGCGCGAGCGTCAACCTCGGCGACTACATTCGTTTCGACCAATACCTCGCGCGCGTCGATCACTCGTTCAACCACGACCGCGACAAGCTGACGGCGCGCTGGATCGGCGAGCGCCAACGCGACCAGGGCGGGACGAGTTCTTCAACGGCCACGCTCGGTCGCGCCGTGCGCGGCAGCCGCGGCGCGTTCAAAGGCGTCTTCGGCAACCTCAACCTCGGCCACACGCGCGTCCTCGGCAACTCGGTCAACGACCTGCGCTTTGCCTACCAGTTCATCAACACCTCCCGCGGCAACCCCGACGCACTGACCCCCGACATCACCATCACCGGCATCACCGCGCCCTTCGGCGACGTGTTCGAATCGGCCACGAGGCTGCGCACCTTCGAATTGCGCGACACCTTCTCGCTCGTGCGCGGCGCGCATACGCTCCGCTTCGGCGGCGAAGCGCGGCGCATCCACAAAGGTCTCTCCATCGGCCCCCCGACGGCCGGCGCGTTCTCCTTCAACTCGCTGCGCTCCTTCATCGACGACCGCCCGTTTCGACAGACGCTGACGGTCGATCCTGCGACCGGCGAAGCCTCCGGGTTCGCGCGCTACTTCACGCTTCACGAGTTCGGCCTCTTCGTGCAGGACGATTGGAAACTCACCAAGCGTCTCAATCTCAACCTCGGCGTGCGTTATGATTACTTCGGCGACCCGCGCGAGCGCGAGGGACGCCTCTCCTCCGTCATCCTCGGCGAAGGCTCCAGCTTCGAGGAGCGACTGAGGCGCGCCTCGGTCGGGCACGTCGAGCGGCTCTACCGCCCGTCGCTTTTGAACTTCGCGCCGCGCGTCGGTCTCGCCTACGATCCCACGGGGTCGGGCAATACCGTCCTGCGCGCCGGTTTCAGCATCTCGTTCCAGCCGCACCACGGCCAGTCCATCGGCGGCGCGCGCGCCCTGCCGCCGGATGCCGTTCAGGTCGTCAGCCAGCCCGCCAACGGCATCGGCACGCGCATCCTCTACGGCATTCCCGTGCCGTTCAACACAGAGTTCGCGCGCGGCCTCAACCCGCAAGGCGGCATCAACCCCCTGCCCGGCGAGACGGCGCGCATCCGCCCCACCGGCTTTGTCGTCAACCCGACGATTAAAACTCAATACAGCGAGAGCTTCTTCGCCAGCGCGCAGCGGCGGCTCGGCGGGTGGGTCGCCGAGGCCGGTTACACCGGCACCACCGGCGTCAACCTCGAACGCATCGACGACGTGAACCGCTTTCGCGGCGACCTGCTCGACGGGCGCGAAGACCGCATCAACCCGAACTTCGGCACGCTTCTCTTCGTCACCAACGGCGTCACGTCGAGCTATCACGGGATGACGCTGGAGGTGCGCCGCAACTTCGCCAGAGGTCTGCTCGTCCAGACCAACTACCGC
>DASQNL010000553.1:0-3896 GCA_035644995.1 Pyrinomonadaceae bacterium
GACAGCACTACCACACACCTTGATTCGAGGAAAGAGACGCCCTCGTGTACGTCGCGCCGGGGCGTCCCATCACATCGCGCGAGCCGAAGGAGACCGAATCCACCGAGATGGTGCGCGCGCCGCCGCTCGTGTCGCGGAGTAACACTTTCAACTGGCCTTCCGGCGCATCGAGTGGGACGGGGATCGACGCGCCCTCGCTCCGCGTCGCGCCGCTCGACGCGACGCGCGGCGTCGCACCCATCAGACTCGTAGAAGTTGAATCCTCGACTTGAGCCAACTCCCTCACGATGCCCGTGCGCCCCGTGCCACGCGACACCACTGTGCGCCGACGCTCGCGCTCGGGCGAGATTTTCGCCGCAACCGTTTCGACGCCGGGGCGGGTCGGCCGGTTCGGCGAAACGTTCGGCCGGATGTCGTCGCCGGCCGGGTAATCTCTCAAGGGCGTCGCTTCGTCAACGGGAGTCTGCGGCGAAGGCATTGCGGCGTGCGCTTGTTCCGCCGCGGGCGTCGCGGGTGTCGTGTGCGGCCGTCGCGGCTGAAAGTAGAGCGAGGCGGAGACGACGAGCGCGAGACAGGCGGCCAGCGGCCAGGAGAGCGAGGCGGGCGAGAAGTTGAACCGCCCGGCGCGCGGCGCGCTTCCCGCGCCTTGCTCGGCGGCCATCCGCGCGCGCATGCGGAAGTCGAAATCGGCGGGGGCGGAGACTTTCTCCAGCCCGCCGACCAGACGCCGCAGCGCGAGACGCTCCCCTGCGAAGGCACGGCAACTCGCGCAAGCCGAGAGGTGCGCCTGCGCCGCGCCGCTCACGGATTCGCGGCGCGGGTCTCTGTCTTCAATCTCGATTTTGCACTTCTGACAATTCATGTTTTCAAACCACCACCCGACTACAAATAATTCTGCAACTTGTCGCGCAAAAACGTCCGGGCGCGGCTGATGCGCGATTTGACCGTGCCCTCGCTCATCTCAAGAATGCGCCCGATCTCTTCGTAGCTGCGCTCCTCGATGTCGCGCAGGACGAGCGGCGCGCGATACTTCTCCGGCAGGGTCGCAATCGCGCGGGCAACCGCCGTGCGGCGTTCGTCGTCCACGAGCGCGGCATCCTGGAGAGGCCGCTTGTCCGCCGGGTCTAGCTCGCACGGCTCACCCGCCTGCTCCTGGGTCTGGAAGAAGCCGGTCAGCGACACGAGGCGGCGGCGTTTGCGCTGGCGCAATTCGCTGATCGCCAGGTTGGTCGCGATGCGATAGATATAGGTCGAGAAGGCATAAGTCGCCTGATAGCGATCCGCCGCGCGATAGACGCGCATGAAGGTCTCTTGCGCCACGTCAACCGCCCCTTCGTAGTCGTTCGTCAGGCGATAGACGTAGTTCGTGATCTGGTTGCGATAACGCCTGACGAGTTCAGCGAAGGCCGCCTCGTCGCCGGTGCGCGCGGCTTCCAACAGACTGTGATCGGAGAGCGGTTCGGCCACGGCGGTTTGCCGGGCGACGGATGCCCGCGCGGGGAGAATCAGTTCGTCTATAGAGCTAATCGCACTCATGTCGGACGGGCAGGCTCGCCCTCTTTTGCGGGCGGGCGCGTGAAATGAATTTCCACTCTTCCGGCGCGCCCGCTGTCCGGCAGCGGCGCGGCCGTTTCGATGGCGCAATTATACACTTCCGGCCGCAACTCGCCCGACCGTGTACACGCCGCCCCGCCCGCGAAGTTCCAAAAAACGGGATCGAATTTCCCCTCGCAGATAAAGACTCGCGCCTCATCCCGGCGGTTTTATTAAAGTCTCACCGCTCGCGGCCGACTCTGCTATAATCCGTGCCGTTCATAATCAAAGCCTTTCGCAGCTTTTGCAGGCTTCCGCTTTGCGCCGGTCGCTTCCGTTCATATCGCTCAACCTTAAAAAACTGGAATCATCCTTTCCGCATGCCCAAGGAAATTACTAAGCATAAAACTATCCTCGACGCCATCAGCAAAGTTGACGTTATCTCGGAACTCGTGGATTGGGATGAGGAGCACGATCATTTCAAATACGAACTCGACCTGGAAGTAATCGCCTACGGGCGCAACTACAACGGCAAGAAAGTCGGCCCCTACGTGCGCCTCTTCGAGTTCGAGCCGGGCGAGGAGATCATCCGGCAGGGCGATTGGGGCAGCAACACCTTTTACATCACGGTCGCCGGTATGTGCGACGCTTACGTCAACGACGAGACCGGCGCGCCGAAGAAGGTGGGCGAGATTCCGGCCGGGGTCAGTTTCGGCGAGATGGCGATTCTCGCGGGCGTGCCGCGTAACGCCACGGTCAAGGCTGCGACGGGCGAGCAGCCCGCCACCGTGCTCGAAGTCACGCGCCCGGCCTTGCGTCTCTTACGCAAACTCCCCGCCTTCGGACAGAACCTCGACGTAACTTATCGCCAACACGGATTGGCGCGCACGCTCGTTGACGTGCAACAGGCAACCGACAACGCCTTCGACGCCGACCTGCTCAAACAACTCGGCGACGCCGCGCGCTTCATGGTCTACGGCAAAAACCATGTCTTGCACCGTGAAGGCGCAAAGATCGAGAACATCGTCTTCATCAAAAACGGTTGGGTGCGTTGCGTGCGCGGGGCTGATTTCAACCCGGCGATGTCCGACCTGGCCGCCGCGCTCGACGGGCAGGCGGGTCTCGATTTTCTCGGCGCGGGCAATTGTCTCGGATTGGAGGGCGTGCGCGACGACAAAAGCTGGCCTTATACCGCGACGATCCTGTCGCGCACCGAAGCGCTCGAAATCTCGATCTCGCACCTGCGCGCCAACCCTCAATTGCGCGATGCCGTGCTCGCCGAGTTCGGCGAATTTTCAAAGACCGACGCTCAGGCGGAAGCGGTCGAGGGCGGCGTCGCGCTCCAACTCGGCGCGGCCGAGAAAGAGATTTCCACCGGAATCGTGGACGGCACGAATTTGCTCGTGATGGACATGGACTTGTGCGTGCGCTGCGGCAACTGCTCGCTCGCCTGCCACAAGGTTCACGGCCAGTCGCGCCTGCTCCGGCGCGGCATCCACATCGAACGCCCGAAAAAACCGGGCGGCGCGTCGAGCCAGCACGTGCTCTCGCCCTCGGTCTGTCTTCACTGCCAAGACCCCGAATGCCTGACGGGTTGCCCGACGGGCGCCATCGGTCGTTTCAGCAACGGCCAGATCGATATTGACCCGAAAACCTGCATCGGCTGCGGCGACTGCGCGACGCAGTGCCCCTACAACGCGATCACGATGATTCCGCGCAAGCCCGTCGCGCCCGCGCCCATAACGTGGCGGACGCGCCTCGACAAGTGGTTTAGCCTTGCGCCGCCCGTCCCGCCGCCCGCCGTCACGGACACGGAGAATCTGCTCGCCGTCAAATGCAACCTCTGCAACAACACGGAACTCAATCCGCCCGGCACGAAGACGCACGCCTATTCGTGTCAGGAAAATTGCCCGACGGGCGCGCTCGTGCGCGTCAACCCGCGCGAGTATTTCACCGAAGTCAAAAACCGCATCGGCCTCGTCTTCCAAGATCAGACGCACGCCATCGGCCGCAACATCCACCAGCGCGACATCCCCGCGCAGCTCTGGCACGCGGGCGGCGTCGTCTCCACCATCGTCTTCGCCGCGCTCACCGTCTGGGCGATCCTTCGTTACGGGCTTGACGGGCGCATCGGCGACACGTGGGTCACGGTGCGTTGGCTGACCGGCCTCGTCGGACTCGTCGGCATCGGCATCGTCATGGCCTATCCCGGCCGCAAGCAAATCTACCGCCGGCGCGCGGGCGCGCTGCGCTACTGGATGCTCGCACACGTCTACGCCGGAATCGTGGCGGGGATTCTCCTGCTGCTCCACGGCGGGCGGGACACGGGCGGCCTGTTGACTTCCCTCCTGATGATCTCCTTC
>DASQNL010000554.1:0-5885 GCA_035644995.1 Pyrinomonadaceae bacterium
GATCGTTCGTGATGACGGCGCGCAGACGGAGCGCGCACGCGCGTGCGAACTAAAGACGGATGATCAACCGTCCGGACGACTGTTTGCAAGCCGCGAGCGCGCCGCTTCCACCGTGCGGCGCGAGACGAGCGAACGGGCGAGGGCGAGTTCGTCGGCGCGGGCGGCGCGGGCGCGTTCGAGCATGGCGCGCGGTGCGAAGCGGTCGAACGGGTCGGCGTTCGAAGGCCGCGGCCGTGCGGATGTCCGGCGAGAAGCGTTAGGCCTCCGCGACGGCGGCGAGCGCGCCGGGTTCGCTTTGCGCGTTGGGCTGTCGGCCGTGGGGAGTTTCATCTGGAGCGGTAAGCGCGGTAGTCGAGTTCGGCGAAGATGTTGTCGCGCGCTTCGATCTCGGCGAGGCGCGCGGCGTCGATGTCGCCGCGTTCGAGGTCGGAGGCGAGCGCGTGGAAGCGCGCGATGTGTGAACGGAAGCGGCGCGCGGCGTATTCGACCGTGGTGTCGTGGGCGATCTGGAAAGCCCAGTCGCTCGACTCGGCGAGCAGCAGTTCGCGCGCGGCCTGATTGAGCGTGCGCGCGGTGAGCGAGCCGGGCGGCGCGGCCGGGTATTGCCCGGCGAGCGCGGTCAGGCGCGCTTCGGCGGCGTGTTGGAGCGGGTAGAGCCACGCGTTTGTGTCGTTGAGCCAAACTTTGTAATAGCCCTCCGCGCCCCAGGAGGAAGGGGACAGGCGTTGTGTTTGGAGGCGCGGGTGCGCGGCCAGATAATCGGCGGGAGAGAGGGTTTCGATCTCATCGCGGCGGCGGGCGAGTTCGCTGAAGACGTGTGCGAGAAAGTGGACGCCCTCGAACCACCAGTGGCCGAAGAGTTCGGCATCGTAGGGCGAGGTGATGAGGGGCGCGTGCCCGCCGAGCGCGGCGCGCTGGCGTGCCGCTTGTTTGATGCGTTCGTCTACGAAGTGTGCGGCGTGGAGCGCGGCGCGGCGGCGGGCGCGGCGCGGGCGATAAGGCTGCTTGTCGGAGAGCGGCACGTTGCGACCCGTGACGCGATGATACTTGAGGCCGAGATGGCGGCGCGCGCCGTCCGCATCGAGGTGCGGCCGGAGATATTCGAGCGGGGCGTCCCAGCCGATGTCGCGGTAGAACTCACGATAGTTTTCGTCGCCCGGATAGCCGTCGAGGGAACTCCACACCTGCCGGCTCGTTTCGAGATCGCGCGCGAAGACGGCGACGCCGTTGGTTAATTTGACGGGCGCGTGGACGCCGCGGCGCGGGCGCGGCGTGCCGTAGAGGACGGCGTGCGTATCGGCGATGAAGTATTCAAGCCCGGCGTCGGCGAGCAGCGTTTCGATGCCTTCGGCATAGGCGCATTCGGGCAGCCAGATGCCGCGGGGGCGACGCCCGAAATGCTTTTGATAATTGGCGACGGCGATCTCTACTTGGGCGCGCCGCGCCTCAGTCGTAGAGATGAGCGGGAGGAAGCCGTGGGTCGCGCCGCAGGTCATAATCTCGCAGACGCCCGCTTCCTGTAGTTGGCGAAAGCCGCGTATGAGGTCGCGTTCGTAAACTTCGTGCCAGAGCCGGCGGGTGGCGCGCAGGGTGCGGGCGTACATGCGCGCGGCGGGGAGAAATTGGCGCGCGTCGGCGTGCTTCGTGCGCTCGATCTCTTTTTCGGCGAGCGCGGAGAGGTTTTCGAGGTGGCGCGTGTAGCGCGTTTGCAGGAGCGGGTCGGCGAGCATCTCGCAGAGCGTGGGCGAGAGGTTCAACGCGAGACGCGGGCGCGCCCCCGCCGCGTCGAGCGCGGAGAGAGTTTGGAGCAGCGGCAGGTAGACTTCGGTGATGGCTTCGTAGAGCCAGTCTTCTTCTAAAAATTCGGGGTGCTCCGGGTGACGCACGAAGGGCAGGTGCGCGTGGAGGATGAGACTGAAAAATCCGTGGGGCACGAGGAATCAGCGATGCGGGTACTCGTTCGCCGCTCCGGCGCGCGAGGCGTGGACGCCCGTGCGTTGACGTTCATTAGTCGCTCGCGCCGCGCCGCTTGGTTCGTTGAGCTGATCCGCGCCCGCGTCGTGAGCGTGTGCCTGCGCGTATCGTTCATAGCCCGCACCGGCGAGGAGTTGCGCGAACTCGCCCGCCTCAAGTTGGAACTCCCGCGCTTCATCCGAGAGATGCGATGGGCTATCTGGCGGCGTCGTCACCGTGTTTGAAGAGAGCAGGCGGACGAACGGGCGACCGGCCGCGTGGAATCCGACCTCGGCGCGATAGACGTGGCGCGGGTAGACCTCGAACCACTGCGCCCGCTCGCGCGACGCCTCCAGCAAAAATTCCTCGCCGCTCTCGACGTTGACGAGACGCACCGCCAGCCGGTAGTGCGCGGCCACCTCGCCGAACGCCTCGCGCAGAGTGGCGTGCGGGTCGTGCGCGAACGTCCAGTAGAGGTAGAGCCGGTGCGGCGATTGCAGGAGCAGTTGAATGAAGTCGCGTTCGAGGTCGGCGGGCAGCGTGTCGTCGAGCGCGTCCGGCGGGCGTCCGGCGGATGCGGACGCGGCATCGGCGTCGGTCGCGGGAGTTTCTGCGTGCGGGTTGGCGGCGCGTGAATTCATCTCGTCTCCTGCGATACGCGGGGGCGGAAATGCGCGTTTCCGGGATGATGACGGTGCGGGTCAGTTGTAAGTGATTGCCCGCGCGGTGTCAACAAAAGCGTGCGAGGGGAGTTTTGGCCGCCGTGTTCGTCGCTTCAGGATTGACTTCCGGGCAAACGCCGCAGGCTGATCGCCAGAGCGACCAGCGACAGAGCCAGCCCCACGCCTTTGATCACCGCCATCCATACGGAAGGAATCGGCGCGGGATCAATCTCGTGCAGGCTCAAACTTTTCAACTGCCCGAAGAAACTGTAATAGCCTATGCCGCACGTGTAAGCCCAGGCCGCCGCGAGAAAACGCTGCCCGTCACGAACGTCCCGACCCGCGCGCCACGCCCCGTAAAGCAAAAACGCGCCCAAGATGTAATCGTCGAAGAAGTTGGGCGGATACTCGCGCCACGTGCTCCAACGGCGAATGGTTTCGCCGAGCGGCGCGAGAATGCCGAAGGCGATGGCGAGGCGGCGGCTGAACTGGATGGTCATGGACACATTCTTTCTAAACATGCGGCGAGAGAGAGAGCGTGACAGAAGCGAGCTTGAAAAAGCCGCGCCCGTCTAAGTCGTCCCGACGTTTTGGCTGCGACGCTCCAAGAGCAGCGTGTCGCGCCACGCGCCGTGCAGCTTCCCGATGCGCTCGCGCCTGCCCACTTCGCGGAAACCGCAACGCAGGTGCAGCCTGATGCTCGCCTCGTTCTCCGGGAACACGCCCGCCTGAAGCGTCCAAATGCCGCTCCGCTCCGAAGCCTCGACGAGCGCGTCGAGCAACACGCGACCCACGCCACGACCCCGGCCGCGCGCCCCGACATAAACGCTCACCTCCGCCACCCCGCCGTACACGCACCTGTCGGACACCGCGCTCAAAGCCGCCCAGCCCAAAATCCGCTCTCCCTCCCGCGCCACCAGCCGCGCCTTCCGCAGATGCCCCGCGTCCCACTTTTCCCATGCCGGAGCGTCCGTCTCGAAAGTTGCGATGCCCGTGGCGATGCCCTCAAGATAAATCGAGCGCACCTGCTCCCAGTCCCCGTCCTTCATTTCGTCAACGACATAGTTCATAGACCGACGCCTTTGGAAAGAAACTATCGCGAAAAGAAACCATCGCGAGTGGAAAGAAACCATCGCGAGTGGAAAGAAACTATCGCGAGTTGCCCTCGAATGTCACCGAAAAATCTTCAACGCGGAGGCGCGGAGCATGGCCGCGAAGTTGGCGCGGAGGAAACGGTCATGCGCTCAAATGTGAGTTCTCAAAATTGAGTTCTCGGATTTGAAGTCTCAGTGTTGCAATCTGAAATTTGAAATATGAGATTTGAAATCTCGGATTTGAGATTTGTAATGCCTTGATCTCGCTGCAAACTCCGCGTGAACTCCGGGGCTTAGGGGCGCATGCCGGCGCAGGTTAGCGGCTCGAATCGGCGGCGTCGCCGGAGATTTTTTTGAGGGTGATGTCGAGCGCGCCGATGTCGGTGCTGACGCGGGCGCGCACGGGCAAGCGGCGTGCGTCGTCGGTGATCCAGAGGGTCATCTCGCCTTTGCGGTCAACGAGTCGTTCCGCGCCGAAGATTTCGATGTCCACGCGGACGGCCTGCACGCGGCCGACGATTGTTTTCATGCGCTTGCGTGCGCCGACCTTGACGGGGATGCGGTAGACCGCGCCGGAATCGCTGACGGCGAGTTCAAAGTGGCGACCGGGTTGGAGCGTCTGCGTGCGCAGGAAGTAGATGGCGGAGATGAGATCGTGCGCGGCGTTTTGGAGCGGCGCGGTGACGACGCGCGGCTGGCTCTGCGGGTCGTTCGGATTGCGCAGCGTCCACGTCAGTGTGTTGCGGATGCGGTCGAAGACTGACTCGCTCGTGCGCAGCCGTTTGCCTTGCTCGTCGCGCGTGCTGTTGCTCAGGATCAGGAACGAGGTCGGGTCAACGACGGATTCCGTGTTGTAGTGAAAGTCAACGCCGAAGAGTTTGCGAAACCAACCGCGCGCCACCACGTCGCCTTTGAAGATGAGATTCGCGGGAGGCGCGGCCGCGCGTTCGGGCGCGGCCGTCGTTTGCGCGCGCTCCACCGTGAATTTGAACTCGGCGATGTTGATGCCGCGCAGCAGCAACTTGGAAAACTCGCCTTCGTAAGTGAGTTGTTCGTCAGGCGCGAAGGGAAGCGGTTTCGGCGTGGCGGCGCGTTCCGCGTCTTTCGCTGTCGCGGCCGCTTGGTGCGCGAACGCCGGCGCACAGGTGAGCGCGAACAGGGCGATTAACAATGTGTGAGTGCGCAGCAGCATTGGAAAAGTTCACTTCACCAGAAAAGCCTTGAGCGCGAGCACGCTCAACCCGGCCAGCAATCCGAGCGCGGCGCGATACTCGCGGTACCGCAGGTACAAATCCATGTCAAACTTCAAGCCGCGCCCGTCGCCCCCGCCGTAGGGTGTGAGACGCGGGAACAGGAGCGGCACGCCCGCCGCGTAACGTTCGTAGTCCTTGCCGAAAAGCTGCGCAAGGGTCAAGGCTTCGACGCGCATCACCGGCAAATAGATGCCCAAAAACAACGCCGCGAAAATGCCGCCGAGCAGGAAGAACAGCAGCCAGCCGCCCGCCGCCGCGACCGTGAAGCCAATCCCTAAGATGAACGTGCCGAGGTAGAGCGGGTTACGCGTGTAGGCGTAGGGGCCGGAGACGGCGAGCGCGGCGTTTTTGCGAATGTGACCCGAAGCCCACGCGCGCACGAGCAACCCGCAGACGGCCACCGCCCCGCCGAGAATGAGCGTCAGCGGGCGCGGGCGCGCCAGCACGATAAACAGGGCGGCCACGAAAAATCCGAGCGGCACGCGCCAACGCTGCACCCATGTCCCGCCTCTACGCAATCGTCAACGCCTCCACCCGCTTCGACTCCGCCACGCGCCTCAGCCGTTCGTCCGCCGCCGCCGCGACGCGCGCCACCTCGATGTCCATGCAAATCCAGGCGGAGCAGGCGCGACGATGGCAATCGGTGCGGCAAGCGATGTCCGTGCGTTCGACGCACAAGTCTTGTGAGCGCGGGCTGCCGTTGCGCCGCCACTCGGTCGGGCCGAACAACCCGACGACGGGCGCGCCCGCCCCGACGGCCAGATGCGTCGGCCCCGTGTCGCCCCCGACGTATAACGACGCGCGCCGCGCCAGCGCGTAAAACCCTTTCAGAGAGAGACTGAGCGGACGCGCCGCGCCCGTCCGGCTCGCACGCGCCACGCTCTCCGCCAACTCGCGCTCGCCCGGCCCGTAAGTGACGAGCG
>DASQNL010000555.1:0-3478 GCA_035644995.1 Pyrinomonadaceae bacterium
CGTCGCGTATCTCGTCGGCCTTGCCCCAGCCGATCATCGTCATATCGATCTCCAGCAGGATCGCGCCGATGCGTTTGTCGGCCTTCGCCTTCCTCAACTCCGAGAGCAGGCGCGTGAGCGATTGATCATCGCGGCCTAAGAAGCGGCTCGCGAACGGGTCTTCCGGCACATAATCGGGAAGCGCGCCCGCCAGTTTCAAGACCAGCACGCTGTTGTCGCGGACGTTCGGTTCGCCGTCGCCGAAGGACGCGAACAACAACCCGATGCAGAGCACGACCGCCAATCCCAACACGACGAGCAGACCCGCCACCCATAAAAAGATTTTTCCGCCACGTGACATTGCCATAAGATTGCTTTTCGAGAACTCCTCAGAATTAGCCCTCCCCGCGCAGCTTTAAGCTACGCCCGAAGGTTAATGTAAATACGCGAAACTCAGGGAAAAGTTTAGGCGCGCGGGCTATAGCGAAATGCCGCCGACGCTCCGGCGCGTCGTGACGACGCCGCCCCGTCTGCCCCGGCAAAGGGAACGGGGACAGTCTCGGCCGCGACTGTCCCCGTCACTTTTGTCGAACCGACGTTGCCTGCCGGCTAAAGCTCGCCGCTTATCCTTTCATAATCCAGCCGCCGCCGACCACTTCGTCGCCGCGATAGAAGACGGTCGCCTGCCCCGGCGCAATGGCGCGTTGCGGTTCGTCGAAGATGATGCGCGCGCGTCTGTCGGCGAGCGGTTCGATCACGGCGGGCGCGGGCGCGTGGCGATAACGCACGCGCACCTCCGCGCGCAACGGCGTCGGCGGCTCATCGAAACTGATCCAGTTGACGCCCGCGGCCGTGAACTCGGCGGCGAGCAGTTCGTCGCTCTCGCCGACGACGACACGGTTTCGCTCCGCGTCAACTTTAACGACGTAGAGCGGCAGCGGGCGCGACAGCCTCAAACCGCGACGCTGCCCGACCGTGTAGTGATGCACGCCCTGATGTTCGCCGAGCGTGCGGCCGCTCGCATCCACGATCTCGCCCGCGCCGGGCAAACGGCGCGTCTCGCCTTCGGCTTCCAGATAACGATCTATGAAGCCCGCGTAGTCGCCGTCGGGCACAAAACAGATTTCCTGCGACTCGGCCTTTTCCGACACCGCGAGATTGAACCGCCGCGCCGCCTCGCGCGCCTCCTCTTTCCGCATCTCGCCGAGCGGAAACATGGCGTGCGCCAGTTGGCCTTGCGTCAGCTCCCAGAGGAAATAGGATTGATCCTTGTTCGCGTCGCGCCCGCGCAGGAGCTTGTGCCGCCCTGCCGCTTCGTCAAACTCGACGCGCGCGTAGTGTCCCGTCGCCACGCGCTCGCAGCCCAGACTTTGCGCCAGCCGGTCGAGCGAAGCGAATTTCAGACGGCTGTTGCACGCCACGCACGGAATCGGCGTCTCGCCTTCCAGATAACTCGTCACGAACGGCTGCACCACGTCGCGCTCGAAATCCTGTTCGAGGTTCAGGACGTAAAAGGGAAAGCCCAACTCTCCGGCCACGCGGCGCGCGTCGTACACGTCGTCGAGCGAGCAACAACGCGAGGGCAGCGGGTCGCCGTTTTCGTCCACGCTGAGGTTGCGGTTTTGATTCCACAACTGCATCGTGAAGCCGACGAGTTCGTGCCCCGCCGCCTGTAAAATCGCCGCCGCCGCCGAGGAATCAACGCCGCCGCTCATCGCCACCGCAATCTTCATAACGCAAAAGTTTCAAGTTTCAGGTTTCAAGTTTCAGGTCTGAAGTTCCGGGGTTGACGTTTCAGAGTTCAACTTGCCTTTAACCTGAAACTTGAAACTTGAAACTTGAAACCAGCTAGTTTGCCGCCCTTCTTGAGCGGGTGTTAAGATTCCCACACAGACAACAAATGTGCCTGACAAATAACAGTTAAGGATAACCGAAACGGGGCGAAAGTTCAGCCGCCGGGGAAGTTTCAAGTTGAAAGTTTCAGGTTTCAAGTTGAAGACCTTCAAACCTCAGACTTGAAACTTGAAACCTGAAACTTGAAACCTATGAGCGAAAGAGCCATCGAAGAATACACCGTCACTGATGAGCCTTATTACCTGCCCGTGGCGGGCGAGGTGGAGATGTTCGAGGCGGCGAACGCGGCGCGCCTGCCCGTGATGCTGAAAGGGCCGACGGGCTGCGGCAAGACGCGCTTCGTTGAGCACATGGCGTGGCGCTTGCGGCGACCACTGATCACGGTGGCGTGTCACGAAGATTTATCGGCGACCGATCTCGTCGGCCGCTTCCTGCTCGAAGGCGAAGAGACCGTCTGGCACGACGGCCCGCTCACGTCGGCGGTCAAGAGCGGCGCGATCTGTTATCTGGACGAAGTGGTGGAGGCGCGCAAGGACACGGTCGTCATCATCCACCCGCTCACCGATCACCGCCGCCGCCTGCCCATCGAGAAGCGCGGCACCATCCTCGACGCGCCCGACGACTTCATGCTCGTCGTCTCCTACAACCCCGGCTACCAATCGGTCTTGAAAGACCTTAAACAATCCACGCGGCAACGCTTCGTCTCGCTCGAATTCGACTATCCGCCCGCCGAACTCGAAGCCGAGATCGTCGCGCGCGAAGGCGGCGTCGAAGCGACGACGGCGCGCGATCTCGTCCAGATCGGCCACAAGGTCAGAAACCTGCGCGGCCACGGCCTCGAAGAAGGCGTCTCCACGCGTCTGCTCATCTATGCCGCCCAACTCATCGCGCGCGGCATCCCCTCGATCACCGCCGCCGAGGTCGCGCTCGCCTCGCCCATCACCGACGACCGCGAACTCCAACGCAGCATCCGCGAGATCATCACGACCGTGATTTAAGACGGCGACGGCTTTCACTCTCAAGAGACGGGAGAATAAATCGTGCCTCTCACGAAACAAGCGGCCATCGAAAAATTACAGAAACTCATTGTTAAAGCTCAGGCGATGGCCGAGAGCGGTTTGGATATTCACGCAGCGGCGGTGACGGCTTGGCAACGAAGAGTGGAACGTACCATGGAAACTATCTTCGGCGAGCAGTCTTCCCAGCTTCGGGATTTTAACGAGATTGAATTTTTCAGAGCCGACAGAGACACTACCTCTCCCGCCAGAGATTTTGCGGACGGCGTCAAAGATACCGTCTTGCTTTTCCAGGGGATGATCGAAGAGATAGAGGACGAGTGGCCGGATGACCCCACGACACCCGAACCGACACCTCCGACTCCGACCAAGCCCTGTGTCTTTATCGGTCATGGGGGAAGCCCCCTGTGGGCGCGGTTGCAGTTGTATCTCCAGAACGAGTTGGGCTTGGCGACGGTCAACTACGAGTCGGAGTCTCGCGTCGGCGAATCGATCATTCCGGTCTTGGAGAAAATGCTCGACCAGGCCACGTTCGCCGTCCTGATCCTCACGGCCGAAGACGAAACGGCTTCCGGCGCTAAAAGAGCGCGCCAAAATGTAATCCACGAGGCCGGATTGTTTCAGGGCAG
>DASQNL010000556.1:0-3023 GCA_035644995.1 Pyrinomonadaceae bacterium
GCCGCGGCCGCGCTCGCCCGTGGGCGCAGCGCGCGCATGGATGTCGGGCGCGTGGAGTTTCAGGATCGCGCGGGCCAACGCGCGCGGCGGTATTTTTTGAACGTGGCTTCCTGCGGCATGGGCGGCGAGGTCATCCGCCGCGTGGAAGCTGACTCGGCCGGGTGGCTGGCGTCGGCCTCGCGCCGCATCGGCGGCGGTCAGGCCGCTTACGCGCTCACCTCGCTGCACGCGGCCGTCTCGTTCCAACGGCCGACGCTTCGCATCCAACTCGACGAACGCCCCGAATTTCGTCTGCGCATAGCGAACCTGTGCATCGCCAACGCGCGCTACTTCGGCGGCGGGATGAAGATCGCGCCGGAAGCGAAACTCGACGACGGGCTGCTGGACGTGGTGGCCGTCGGCGACCTCGACACGCTCAAAATTTTAACCAACGTTTATCGTCTCTATCTCGGCACGCATCTCGGCATGCGGGAAGTTCGACACGCGCACGCCCGCCGCGTGCGCGTGTCGGCCGACAAACCGGGCGAACAGGTGTTGCTCGAAATTGACGGCGAGTGGTCGGGCACGCTTCCCGCCACGTTCGAGATATTGCCTCGCGCCTTGCGCCTACGCTGTCTCTAGAGTTCCACCCGCGCAGCTTCGAACGATCAAGCCGCTCCGCGTGACATGTCGCCCGCGAAAATTATTTTCTTGACAGAGGCGCACGTCTTCATCTATTTACAGATCATTCACAGGGTCAAGTAAGTTTCTCACCACGGGTGCGTTAAAAGTTCTTTCCGCGTTCTCACATCACATTGAGCAAAGAACGGAGACTCTCATGGCAACACGCAAGGGCAACACGAAAGGTGGGACGGCGAAGTCTGCCCGCTCCGGTGCGAGCAAAGTCGGCGCGCTCCCGCCTTACGGGGTGGTGATCCGCGACGCGATCACGCGCGGAGACGCGAGCGAGATGAAACGGGTCGCGGCCTCGGCGCGCAAGTATCTGCGCGAGGTGGGAGCGGCGGCGGATAAGTTGGATCAAGCCCTCGCCCAAACGAAAAGCTAAAGGCCGTCGCCGCGGGGCGGCGGGTTCGGTTCTCTCAACAGACATCAAATCTTCACTCACTTCAACTCAAAGGAGAATTTTAATGCCGGCACGCAAAGGAACAAGCAAAGGCGCGAGCAAGGGCGCGAGCAAAAGCTCGGGCAGTAAAAAGGGCGCGACGAAGTCGAAAGCTCCGGCCGGAGGCGGCGGTTATGGCGGCATCCAGCCGTTGTACGGCGTGGTTATCCGCGACACCATCGCGCGCGGCGACACGGCCGAGATGAAACGCCTGGCGACCGCCGCGCGCAAGCACATCAAAGACGTGGAGAGCGCGCTCGCCAAGCTCGACGCGAAACTCAAATAACAACTCCGCCGACGGGGAATGAACGACTCTATGACGGAACCAGCGCGCTACGTGACCCCGCAAGACCGCACCGGCTTGACGCCCGTCTACGCGGTGTGGGAGATAACGCTCGCCTGCGACCTCAAGTGCCAGCACTGCGGGTCGCGCGCGGGCAAACGTCGCCCCGGCGAGCTTTCCACCGAGGAATGTCTCGACCTCGTGCGACAAATGGCGCGGCTGGGAACGCGTGAAGTAACGTTGATCGGAGGCGAAGCCTACCTGCGTCGGGACTGGTTGCAGATCATTCGCGAAATCAGAGATCAGGGAATGATCTGCACGCTCCAGACAGGCGGGCTTCACCTCACCGAAGAACGCGTGCGGCAGGCGGCCGACGCCGGGTTACAGGCCGCCGGAGTTTCCATCGACGGCTTGCGCGACCTGCACGATAACCTGCGCGGCGTCCGCGGCTCTTACGATGCCGCCTTCGCCGCCTTACGGAATCTCAAGAAATATAATTTACAGTCGAGCGTCAACACGCAGATCGGCGCAGAGGTCATGCCGCAGATGCGCGAGTTGATGCACCTCTTCATCGAGGCCGGGGCGCGCAACTGGCAGTTGCAGTTGACGGTGGCGATGGGGCGGGCGGCGGATCGCCCGGAACTGCTCTTGCAGCCTTATGAGATGCTTGAGCTGATGCCGCTCATCGCGGAGCTTTACGACGAGGGACTCGAACACGATTTCCTCGTGCAGCCCGGCAACAACATCGGCTACTTCGGCCCCTATGAATCCGTGTGGCGCGGCAAGGGCGACGATAGCGTCCACTGGGTGAGTTGCAACGCCGGGCAGAACACGCTCGGCATCGAGGCCGACGGCACGATCAAGGGCTGTCCCTCGCTGCCCACTTCGCCTTACGCCGGGGGCAACATCCGCGACCTCACGCTCGAAGACCTCTGGCAAACGCCCGAACTCAGCTTCACCCGCACGCGCACGCGGAACGACCTCTGGGGCTTCTGCGGCACTTGTTACTATGCCGACGTGTGCCGCGCGGGCTGCACCTGGACGACGCACGTTCTCTTCGGCCGCGCGGGCAACAATCCTTTTTGCCACCACCGCGCGCTCGAATTGGAGAAGCGCGGCCTGCGCGAGCGCATCGTGCAGACAGCCCCCGCCCCCGGTCTGCCCTTCGATCATGGCAGCTTCGAACTGCTGGTCGAAAAGAGCGACGGCCGGCCGCTTTCATCCGCGCCGGAGGCAGGTCAGAGCGCAACCCCTCTCGCCACAAGTTCGCTCGTGCAAATCAAGTCGGCGCGCAAACGCGCGCACGCCACAGACACCGCGTCGCCCGTCTATCAGGAGATGCCTTACCTCGTGGTCTGTCGCGGCTGCAATCGCCACGTGATGCCCACGACGGAAACGTGCCCGCATTGCGACGGCGACATCAAAACATTCGAGCGCGCCTATCAAAAGCGACTTCGCGCCGCGCGCGTCGCCTACCGGGAATTGCTCCAACACTTCCCGCAGATGTAAACGCGCCCGCCGCGCCCGCCTCGTCAAACTCCGCCGCGCACTCGAAAAACTCAAAGCCGGGAGCGGGAAGCATCGTGCTTCCCGCTCCCGGCTTTTGAACTTCTTCGCCGTCGCGTCTAAACGAATGCG
>DASQNL010000557.1:0-9050 GCA_035644995.1 Pyrinomonadaceae bacterium
GCGAAGATGGCCGTCGCGACGGGGGCGAGGCGATTGCCGACGAGAAACTTCCGCGCCAGATCGTGCTCGTCGCCGTAGTCGAGGTTGGCCTGCACCGAGCAGGTGCGCGTCATCATGTCCCAGGCGCGCGCGCCGCGCGTGGCGAGATAGGGGCGCATCACGTCGTAGCGCAACTTGGGAAACCAACGCTGCTCGTCGAGCGTGCAGAGCGGGTCGAAGCCGACGGCGAGGAAGACGAAACTATCCGCTTCGGCGATCTCGTGCAGGCGCGCGAGGTAGCGCGTGACTTCGCGTTCGACATCCGCCAACTTCCGTTGCGGCGCGCCGGAGAACTCGACCTGCCCGCCCGGTTCCACCGTCAGCCGGCTCATCCCCCCGGCGTTCGCTTCGACGAGGGTGCGCCCCTCATAGACGAGGTCGGCCGACGCGGGCGCGAACCCCGCGAGCACGCCCTGCACCTGCGCCGGGTTCAGTCGCGCCGGATCGCCGCCGCGCACGTCATAGCCGAAGAGTTCAAACTCGATGCCGCACATCCACTCGGCGGCGGGCTTCGCGCCGCGCCGCAAGTTCTCCTCGAAGAGGGAGACGGAGGATTCGTCAATCGCATCGGTCAGCGACGGGAAGCGATTGACGGGCGCGGGCGTCGGTTCGAGGGGACGGGCGACAGCGGAGGCGGCGGCAGTGTCGCCCGGCAGGCGCTCGCCCATCGCGTCTTCGCTGAGCTGATCGTGTGTCATACGCGAAATCGGGAGTCCGCGCTAGCGCGCGACGAAGAGATTGCTGCTGAAACGCCCGGCCGCATCCGTCCAACGGCGCGTACAGGCAAAGCCCGTGTGCGCGGCCAGCGCATCGAGTTCCTCCGGACTGTACTTGTAGGAGTTCTCCGTGTGAATGCGCTCGCCCTCGGCGAAACTGATCCGCAGGTCGAGCTTGGGCAGGCTGACGACCTGCGCCCGCCTGCTCTCGATGTAGATTTCGACGCGCCCCGCCGTCTCTCGATAAACGGCGACGTGGCGGAAAGCGCGCAGGTCGAAGTCGGCGTCGAACTCGCGGTTGAGGCGCACGAGTTGGTTGAGGTTGAAGGCGGCGGTCAGGCCGAGCGCGTCGTCGTAAGCGGCTTCGAGCGTGGCGCGGTCTTTCTTCACATCCGCGCCGAGCAGAAGCGCGTCGCCGTCGCGGAGCATCCGGCGCAGCGCGAGCAAAAATTGACGCGCGCCGTCGCGGTCGAAGTTGCCGATGTTCGAGCCGAGAAAGAGTACGAGCAGGCGTCGGCCGTGCGATTCGCGCTCGCCCTGCAAGCGCGCGAGCGCGGCATCGTAATCGCCGGCGTAAGCCTCGATGCGGAGCGCGGGATAAGACTGGAGCAACGCCTGCGCGCTCGCTTCGAGGGCGGAGACGGAGATGTCCACGGGGAGATACAGCAACTCCGTCTGGCGTGCGAGAAGGGCTTCGATGATGCGGCGCGTCTTGGTCGCGCTGCCGCTGCCGAGTTCCAGGAGCGAGAGCGGCGCATCGTCCGGCGCTGTTGTGGCGGCGGCGGTAGCGACGATCTCCGCGGCATGGCGGGCGAGGATGTCGTTTTCGGCGCGCGTCAGGTAATACTCCGGCAGGAGGCAGATGGCGTCGAAGAGGAGGCTTCCGAGTTCGTCGTAAAAATATTTGGGGAAGAGTTGCTTCGGAGATTTGCCGAGGCCGTCGGAGACATCGCGGGCGAAGGCGGCGCGGGCGTCGGCGGTGTCGAGCCGGTGGAGGCGCAGGCGTGCGGCGTGGGGGTCGGCGGTGGGCGGCATCATCTTGGGAATTCTTCGTTTCGCGTGTCGGTCGCGGATTCCGTTCGAGAATCCTCAAAGTTTTGCTCGATGAGCTTGCCCCGGTTCGTCCTTTTCGCATGCTATCATAACTCGTCGAAGTTCACTGTCAAACCGAGGGCGACTGAGAGCGGAGGGTAAGTTTCAAGTTTCAGGCTTCAAGTTTCAAGACGGAGGTTCCCCGGTCTGTAACTTGAAACCTGAAACCTGAAACTTGAAACTTTCTTTATGATGAACGAGCAGGCCGCGCAGATCGCGCAGATGTTGGAGGCGACGCGCGCCGTTACCTTGAGATTGTTCGACACGGCGGCGCGCGAAGCGGATTTACACGAGAGTCCCGGCGGCGGCTTTCGCCCGGTCATCTGGCATCTCGCGCACATCGGCGTCTTCGAGGCTTACTGGATTCTGCAAAAAGCGAAGGGCGACGATGCGCCCGACGCGCGCTACGAACGCATCTTCGACCCCATCGCCACGCCGCGCGAAAACTCGATTCATCTCCCCACGCGCCGCGAGATGGAACTTTACCTCTCGCGCGTCAGAAGCGCGACGCTCCGTTATCTCGAAGAGGCACGGTTCGACGAGTCCGCGTCGTCGCCCCGGCAATCGCCGCTGCTGCGCGACGGTTACGTCTTCCAACTCGTTCTCGAACACGAGCGGCAGCATCAGGAGACGCTCGCCTACCTCCTGCACATGCTCGACCCGGCGAAGAAGCAGCGCGCGACCGCGCACGACGCGAGCGCATTGCAGGTCGGCGCACACGCGTCGCCGCCGCTCCTGCCGCCTGTCTCGCGTGGCGGCATGGTGAGAGTGGAGGCGGGCGAGTTTCTGTCGGGCGCGCCGTGGCGGATGTTCGTTTACGATAACGAACTGCCCGCGCACACCGTCGCGCTGCCCGCTTTCAAAATCGACCGGCTGCTGACGACCAACGAGGAGTTCGCACACTTCATCGCGGAGGGCGGCTACGAGCGGCGCGAGTGGTGGGATGAAGAGGGCTGGCAGTGGCGCGAGCGCGAAAACTGGACGCGGCCGTTCTACTGGTCGCCGCAACGCCCCGACGACGGCGGCGACGACGACGACGGCGCGCGCCGTTGGAGCGTGCGCACGATGTTTGAAGAGGGCGCGCTCAAGCCCGCGCATCCGGTGGCGGGCGTGAGTTGGTACGAAGCGGCGGCCTATGCGCGCTTCGTCGGAAAGCGGCTGCCGACGGAGGCCGAGTGGGAGAAGGCCGCGTCCTGGGACGCCGTCAGCGGGCGCAAACGCCTCTACGCGTGGGGCGACGATGCGCCCGCCGGCGCGCACGGCAATTTCGACCTGCGCTATTGGGACACGACCCCGGTCGGCTCTTTTCCGGCGGGCGCGAGCGGCGTCGGTTGTCTCGACATGACGGGCAACGTCTGGGAATGGACGAGCGACCCGTTCGCCGGTTACGAGGGCTTCACGGCCTACCCCTACCCGGAATATTCCGAGGTCTGGTTCGACGGCGACCACCGCGTCCTCAAAGGCGGCTCGTGGGCGACCCACCCTTCGATCCTGCGCACTTCCTTCCGCAACTTCTTCCGTCGCCACTTCCGCATCGCCTTCGCCGGAATCCGCTGCGCCGCGGACGCCTAAATTGCGCTCAAGTCAACGCAGCATCCGGCGCAGCGCGTGGCTTTGAGCGGGATGGTTGAAAGGCAGCGCGGGCAGTCTTTCGTAGTGGGCGCGGCGTCGGTCGCCTGTCTGCTCTTGAGGTGGTTGACGTAGCGGACGATGAGAAAGACGACGAAGGCGACGATGAGGAAGGTGATGATGTCGTTGATCAGTTGGCCGTAGGCGATGACGGGGACGCCTTCGGCCTTGGCGGCCGCGAGGCTCGCCGGGCGCGGTTTGTCCGAGAGATTGATAAAGAGACCCGCGAAATCCACGCCGCCGAGCAAGAGGCCGATGGGCGGCATGATAACGCCGTCAACGAGCGTCGTGATGATCTTGCCGAAGGCCGCGGCGATGATGACGGCGACGGCAAGGTCTATGACGTTGCCGCGTTTGATGAACTCTCTAAACTCTCTGAACATTGGAACGCTCCGAAGTTTTCCCGCAGGGCGCGCGAAGGGCGGACGGGAGAGTGTGGCCGAGCGGCGTGGTTCTATTGTATTTGCCGTGCAAAGTCAAATCGGATTCGCGGGGGCGCGCGCCGCCCGATTTGGCTTTCGTCAGCCTGTTTGGCTTTACGCGCCGCCTTACATTAAACTCCCGCACAGCTTCAACTAACTTTCAACAGCCGAGAGATTCGGATGAGTGAACTGCGAGAACAACGCTGGTCGGTCGTGAGCGAACGCGGCTGCGAGGCGTCGGGCGTGAATTACGAGGACGCGGCGGGATTGGTCGGTCGCCTGCGCGCCGACAAGATTCACGGCCTCTGCATCATCAGCGACGAAGCCGCGCGCCGCTACGCCTCGCACCCCAACGGCACGGCATCGTCGCCGCCCGCGACCGAAGCCAAAACCGCCGCCGCCCCGCCCGCCAAAAAACGCGCGCCGCGTCGTAAAAACGCCAAACTCTCCTGAGCAAAATTCAAAAGTCGTGAACTGCGACAGCCGCGCCGACGCGGTAAATTCGCCCTACGCGCGCACGCGGAAGTCCGCGACGAGCGGCAGGTGGTCGGAGGCGACGAGCGCGGTCAGGCTTTTGTGCAAGGTTAATTGCTGAAGTTCGAGCGCGGGGTCGAAGTAGATGTGGTCGAGGTGGACGAGCGGGAGCGCGCCGGGATAGGTGCGCGGGCTGCGCAGGTGCGTGCGCAGGTCTGCGCTCTGGAGTTGCTCGGTCAGGAGGCGCGTCGCCAATCCTTTCGTCCACTCGTTGAAGTCGCCGAGCACGACGCGCGCGCCCGTCAGTTCCGCGCTGCCGAGTATGCGGTCGCCGACGAGTTGGCGCGCCTGATGCCGACGCTCGATGTAGGCCGTGCCGAGATGCACGTTGAGGAGGTGGAGGAGCCGCCCCGCGCCCTCAGCCGCCCCTCCTGCGCCCTCAGTCGCCGCCCCTCCTGCGCCGCCCGTCTCGATGTCCACGCGCAGGCAGCCGCGCCGCTCGCGCCCGCGCCAGGTGATGTCGTAGTTGTGCACGTGTCGCCAGGGCAGGCGGCTCAGGATGACGTTGCCGTATGCGCCGCCGCCGAGTCGGCGGTTCTCGCCGATGCAGTAATCATAGCCGAGTTCTTCGGCGATGAAGCGCGCCTGATCCATCTCGCGCGCCCCGCCGCCCACGCTCAACACCTCTTGCAGCGCGATGATGTCGGCATCGAGTTCGCGCAACACCGATGCGATGCGCGCCGGACGCACGCGCCGGTCGAGGCCGCGGCATTTGTGTACGTTGTAAGTGACGATGCGCATGAAACAGAGGTCAGAGGTCAGAGGTCAGAGGTTAGTAGAAGGCTGTTTTACTGATCTCTAACCTCTGACCTCTGACCTCTGCTTTATTGTTGTCTCTCCAAGAGCATTCCGAACAGTTCGTGGGCGCGTTCGAGGATGGGGCGGCGTTGCCATTCTTCGTAGGAGACGGGTTTGCTCTCGGCGCGGTCGCGCTCGAAGTCTTCGGTGATGCGCGCGGCCAAGCTCTCGTCGCAGGCGGCGAGGTTCACTTCGTCGTTGAGTCCGAAGGAGCGGTTGTCGAAGTTGGTCGAGCCGACGACGCTCCACATCCCGTCGATGACGAGCGTCTTGGCGTGCATCATCGTCGGGGCATACTCGTAAATCTTCGCGCCCGCCGCCAACAAGTCCCCGTAGAGGCGGCGGCTGGAGTTGCGCGTCAGCGCGTGGTCGCTTTTCTGGCCGGGGACGACGATCTCTATCTCGACGCCGCGCTCACGCAGCGCGCGCACCATCTCGGCGCGCGCGCTGCGGTCGGGCAGAAAGTAGGGCGTCGTGATGAGGATGCTCTTTTGCGCGGAGGCGAGAAGCATCTGGAAGAGTATGCGCGCGCGCGTGGAGCGTCCGGCCGAAGGCGAACTGTTGACGACGAGCGAGGGCGTCGAGTGCGCGGCCTCGCAGAGCGGGAAGTATTCCTTGGCCGCCAGTATCTCGCCTGAGGCTTCGAGCCAGTTCTCCGCGAACGTCGCCTGCAAGTTCGCCACCGCGTCGCCTTCGACGCGAAACATCGAATCGCGCCAGCGCGGATGATCTTTGACGGGATACCGCCAGTGGTCTGCGACGCCCGCGCCGCCGACGAAGGCGACGCGCCCATCGACGATGAAGAGTTCGCGGTGCGTGCGATTGTTGATGCGCGGCAGCGTGTACCAGCGAAACGGGTGATACCAGCAGATGCGCCCGCCCGCCGCGCGCAAGTCTTTGAAGTAGCTGTCCCACGAGGCGAAGCTGCCGATGGCGTCGAGCACGAGGTTGACGCGCACCCCGGCGCGCGCGCGCTCCGTCAAAACTTCGATGAACTCGTTGGCCACGCGCCCCTTCTGAAAAATGTAAGCCTCGATGTTGACGTTGTGCTCGGCGCGGCGGATGGCGTCGAGTTCGGCCGCGTAGTAATTCTCGCCGTTGGTGAAGACCTCGATCTCGCTGCGGCGCGTGACTTGAGCGTCGGTGAGGGCTTCGAGGATGCGCAGGAACTCCGGCGAGTCGAGCGGGCAGGCGGCCGGATGCGTGATCTTGTAATCCAGACCCGGCTCGAACAGCGCGAGGAACAACAGCAAGCTCTGCGCGGCGATGGCGATAACGGCGATGACGAGAAAGGTGTTGGAATCCACGGGTTCAGTTAAAAATCTCAGATTGGGAATTTGAAACTAAAACTGTACGGGGAAAGTTTACGCCGCCAAGTATAGCTTATTACCGGCTATCTTTTCCCTGTCTTCTTACTCGTTTTATTAGCTGCCTCAGCTTTAACCTTCGGCGGTCGGCCTACTTTTCGATTTTCAACCAGCTTCAAATCCTCCTCTCTGATCATCAGCGAGCCGCCGAACTGCTCGGCCGGCAAGCGTCCGTCTCTAACCAATTGTTGAACGCGTCGAACGCTCACGCCTAGCCGCTCCGCCGCCTGTGCCGTCGTCAATATCGCCATACGCAATTTTTATACACTCGGCGAAACCCTTCGTCAATGCGAAGAAAATTGTTGACTAATATTTCGTATTTGCGTACAGTTTTTTTCGCTGCCAAAGTAAAAGGGCTAGAGAGTGAGCGTTACTTTCGACGGCAATCGCTCATTCTTAGCCCTACACCAGTATCACAGGTTAAGGAGCTACTGATGCGAAAAGATAATAGCACGCGCATGCCACCCGCCCGCCCGCGCCGGGAGCCGGATTTCGACGAACCGATCAGGCGTCGGTCAACCGTGCCCGTCAGCCAAGAAAGGGCATCCGAGTTGGTGGATGCATTCACAAGATACGATGACGGCGACATGATCGACGCTTTGATTCAGTTGATCTGTGGCCTAGCTCCCCCGCCCGCGCCTGACGAGCAGGAGGACTTGGACGAGCGGCGTTTGGCGGGGACGGCCGTGTTGGAGCGCACCTTCACCCATACGCGGCGGGCGCATAATGAACTCGGCGCATACGTCGTTGAATTGAAGTGCGGACAGTGGGGATAAGAGTCCGGGTCATGCGGCTCATTTACGGCGGCGCGTCTACATCGGGAGGTCGCTGCCGCCGCCGACGGCGCGCTTCTTCGGGGGCGGCGCGGTGGCCGTGGCTTCCAGTTTTCCCTGTCCGCCGAAGCCGTCGTTGACCTTCGCCTCCATGACTTCAAACGTGAGCGAGAGTTTGCCTTCGTTGTCGGTGAACTGCCCGCGGGCGCGCAGCGGGTGGCGCGGCGGCGGGACGAACGAGCCGGGGTCGAGACGTGTGAGCGAGAACGCGCCTTCGGGCGTAACCATGCCGGTCGCCGCGTCTGTCAGTTCATATCTCCCGTCCGCGCCCGCGCCGCTCAGGGCAAAGAACACGGTCGCGAGTTGCCCGTGGCGCATGATGCGCAGGTCGCCCGCGAGCGTGGAACGTTCCCGGCCACCGGCGAAGCCGCCGATACGCGTGAACTCTCCCGCGCCCACTTTGTACGGGCGCGCGGCCTCCTGCCACGTCGCATCGAGCGCGAGCGCGAGCGGGCTTTCTTCGTCAACCGAAACGGAGACGATGCGAAACGCGGAAGTGAGAGCCATCGTGGTCATGGCGTCTTTCGCCGGCGACTTCTCCGAGACGCGCAGGCTGCCCGCGTTCCCCGCGTCGCGCGTGATGCGCACCGCGTAGCCGCCGCTGCGCCGCTGGCCGAGGAAGGCCGCGACCACGGCGTTCGACTTGAAGAAGTCCGCGGCGAGTTCCGGCAACTTGTCGTGCAACGGACGCAGGGCGGCGTAAGTTTGCGCGTCGCGCGCGACGACGATGAAGGGTTCATAGACGGAACTGTAGCCGCCCGCCGCCAACTCTTTGATCTCGCCTCCAACTTTTGTCTCCAAATTTTCCTCCCCCGCCAATACCGGCGACGGCAGCGGCGTCGCGGGCGGCGGCGTCGTCCGCGCCTTCGCTTTAGACTGCCCGCCCGCAGTAGTAGTTGCGCCCTCGCGCGTCTCCACGTCGCACGCGCCCGCCCCCGTCGCGTTCAAGGCGAGCGTAGTGAGCATCAACGCGATGCCGAACATGTTTCCAGTCATCTTCATTTGCACTCCGTTGCCGGGCTTCCGCGCCCTGCGGGTTGAAAAGCGGGGAGGTTGTCGGAACCAACGCGCGCGGGAGAGGACGGCCGGCGCGGGGCGAAACACGCCCCCTGAATTGTGATTCAAACGCCGCCGTAATGTTTGCCCGCCTCATTCTAACAAAGGTCTGGGTATTTGGAGCGCGCCGTGCGCCGGGGCTGAACACGCGGGCGATTTTCGGTTACACTATGCCGCGGGCGACGCGAAGCGCAATCAGGAGCAAAACGATGTCAACAGTTGAAGAGAAGCCGGCTTTAATTTGCGAACGCTGCGACAAGGAGTGCGCGCGCATGACCGAATCGAGAGAGGCGGACGACCGGGTTCGACACGTCTGCTGGACGTGTCTCTATCGCACGGAGAAGCGCGTCAACGTCAAAGAGCGTTGGCGGAGATCGCGTCGCCGGTAGGCGCGTCGGGGAACGTCCGGCGGGCTTCCGAGAGAGGGGCGCGCCGACTCGCGCTAGATGAAAAACCGTGGCCGCTTCACTCGGAAGCGGCCACGGTTTTTTCGTCCTGATTTTCTACGACGCCCGCGCGCACGCGCGAAGTCTATTGATAGATTTGATTGCCCGTGCCCTTCGT
>DASQNL010000558.1:0-6994 GCA_035644995.1 Pyrinomonadaceae bacterium
AGAGGAAGTGAAGTTGGGAGCGAAGACCACGTCGTACAAGCGTTGGGGAGAGGGGTTGGTGGAGTACGCGCGCGGGGAAGGGATGAGAGCGGAGGCGGAGTACTGGTTGGCGGTCGGGCGCGAGGCCGCCGCTCCTTTGCCGGTTGATTTGGACGGCGGTGAGAACCTCGAATCGTCTGCGCGCACCGTCACGGCCTGGCTCGCGCCGGAAGAGACGGAAAAACTGTTGCGTGAAGTTCCGGCCGCGCACCGGACGCAGATCAACGACGTGCTGCTCAGCGCGCTGGCGCAAACTTTCGCCGCGTGGACGGGCGAGACGAAGTTGCTCGTCGAGTTGGAAGGCCACGGGCGCGAAGAGATCATCGAGAATGTAGACCTCACGCGCACGGTCGGCTGGTTCACGAGTTTCTACCCCGTGCTCTTGGACATCACGGGGAGCCGGACGGCGGCGGGCGCGCTGGCCGCCGTCAAGGAACAATTGCGGCAGGTGCCGCATCACGGCATCGGCTACGGCCTGCTCCGTTATCTCCATCCCGACCCGGAACTCGCCCGTCGCATCCGCGCCCTGCCGCAGCCAGAGGTCTCCTTCAACTATCTCGGCCAGTTCGATCAGATGTTGGCCGAGGCGAAGTTCACGCAGGCGCGCGAGTCTTACGGGGCGAGCGAAAGCCCGAGCGACGCGGAACGCAAGAGCCGTGGGCGTCTCATCTCCGTTAACGGCATGGTGTCGGAGGGAAGGTTGCACATGGTCTGGTCTTACAGCGAGAACCTCCACCGCCGCGAGACCGTGGAGCGGTTGGCCGAAGGCTTCATGGACGCCATCCGCAAACTCATCACGCCGGACGCGGGGCAAGAAGAGACGGCTTATACGGCTTCGGATTTCGCCGACTTCGATTGGAACCAGCAGGAACTCGACGACATCGCGGCCGTCCTCGGCAAGGTGAAGAAGTAAGGGAACAGGGGTTTGCCCCGCTGAAGAGTAGTGAGATCGTTAAAGGAACAGAAGGATGAATAACGTCGAAGATTTTTACCCGCTCTCCCCGATGCAGGAGGGGATGCTCTTTCACACGCTGCTCGAACCCGGTTCGGGCATCTACGTGGCGCAGGCCAACTGTGAGTTTGCGGGGAGCCTGCACCTCGCATCTTTCGAGCGCGCGTGGCAGCGTTTGCTCGAACGCCACACGGTGCTGCGCACCTCCTTCGTGTGGGAAGAACTCGAAAAGCCGATTCAGGTGGTGGAAAGACGCACGCAACTCCCGCTGGTCGAAGAAGACTGGCGCGGGCTGTCTGCCGCCGAGCAGGACAAGCGGCTGCAAGCATTCCTCCACGCCGACCGGCTGCGCGGCTTCGACCTGGCAACGGCTCCGCTGATGCGCATCTGCCTCATCAGAACGAGCGACGAAAAGACGCAACTGATCTGGACGTGGCATCACCTCCTGCTCGATGCGTGGTCGGTCTCGCAGTTGATCGGAGAGTTTTCGTCGCTCTACAAGGCGCACGCCAGGGATGAGCGGGCGACGCTCGCACCGGCGCGGCCGTTCCGCGAGTACATCGCGTGGCTCCGAAAGCAAGACGCGTCGGAGGCCGAGCAATTTTGGCGGCGGACGCTGGCCGGGTTCACGACGCCGACGCGCGTGCAGGCGGGCGAGGCGGGCGAGGCGGATGCCGAAGCCGACGCGGCCAGCAGCAATCGCGTCGTCGAGGCGGAGTTGTCGGCGGAAGATTCGCTGACCCTGCAAACCATCGCGCGGCGGCACAAGCTCACGCTCAACACGGTGGCGCAGGGAGCGTGGGCGTTCGTCCTGAGTCGTTACAGCGGCGAGGACGACGTGTTGTTCGGCACCGCCGTCTCCGGTCGCCCGGCGGAGTTGCCCGGCTCGGATTCGATGGTCGGTTTGTTCCTCAACACCATCCCGGTGCGTCTCACGGTGCCGGCGGCGCGCCCGGTGGCCGCGTGGCTCGGCGACATCCAGACGCAGCAGGTCGAGGCGCGCCGCTACGACTATTGCTCGCTGGTGCAAGTGCAGGGATGGAGCGACGTGCCGCGCGGGCTGCCCTTGTTCGAGATCGGCCTCGCCTTCGATAACGCGCCGCTCGACAGGTCGCTTCAAGAAACCCGGAATGCCGGGTCGAGTGCGGCCGACCCCTTCGACATCTCGCTCAGCGGGGCGCACGTCGTCAACCAATCCAACGTGCCGTTGCTGGCGGCGGTCAGACCCGGCGAGCGCATTCAAATCCAGATACGCTACGACGCCCGCCGCTTCGAGGCGGCCGCCATGCGGCGCATGCTCGGACACTTTAGAAATGTGCTGGAGAGCATCGCCGCCGACCCGGCGCAGCCCGTTTCTCACCTCAGCCTGCTCACGCCCGACGAGCGGCGACGGATGCTCGTCGAATGGAACCGGACGCAGACCGAATACCGGGACGACGCCACGGTTCAAGAGTTGTTCGAGACGCAGGTCGCGCGCGCGCCCGAAGCCGTCGCGCTCGTCTTCGAGGGGCGTGAGATGACCTATGCGGAGTTGAGCCGCCGCGCCAACCAACTGGCGCACCATCTCCGCTCTCTCGGCGTCGGGACGGAACATCTGGTGGGGGTGATGTTGGAACGCTCTCCCGAAATGGTGGTGGCGTTGCTCGGCGTGTTGAAGGCCGGGGCGGCTTACCTGCCGCTCGATCCCGCCTATCCGCGCGAACGGCTCGCCTACATGCTCGCGGACGCGCGCGTCCGTGTGTTGTTGACCGGGGAAACGCTCGAAGACCTCGCGCCGAGGCGCGTCGAGCACGTCTTCCGGCTCGATGCCGATTGGCCGCTCGCCGCCCGTCAACCGGCGACCGCCCCGGCCGCGCTCTCTCATGCCTCGAACGCCGCTTACGTGATCTACACGTCCGGCTCGACCGGCGCGCCCAAGGGAGTCGTGCTGCAACATCGCGGCGTCAGTAACATGTCGAAGGCTCAGGCCGTGGGCTTCCAAGTGCGCCCCGGCGACCGTATCCTGCAATTCGCTTCCCTGAGCTTCGACGCGTCGGTCTTCGAGATTTTCATGGCGTTGCTCTCCGGGGCGACGCTGTGCCTGGCGAAGGCGCAAGACCTCATGCCGGGGCCGCCCCTCGCCCGCACGCTGTCGGAACTGCGCGTCACCGTCGCCGCCCTCACGCCTTCGACGCTGATGGCGATGCCCGACGAGAACCTCGACGACTTGAGACTCCTGATCTCGGCGGGCGAGGCGTGCAGCGCGGAGATCGTCCGGCGTTGGTCGGCCGCGCATCAATTCGTCAACGGCTACGGGCCGACCGAGGCCACCGTCTCGACTTCCTTCGCCTACTGCACCGACGGCGACCGCGCTCCTTCCATCGGCCGCCCGATGGTCAACATGCAGGTCTACATTCTGGATAAATTCCTTCAGCCCTGCCCCGTGGGCGTCGCCGGAGAACTCTTCATCGCCAGCCCCGGCCTCGCACGCGGCTATCTCAACCGTCCCGCGTTGACGGCCGAAAAATTCATCCCGCACCCGTTCGGCCGGGAGCCGGGAGCGCGTCTGTATCGCACCGGCGACCTCGCTCGCTACGCGGCCTCCGGCGAGTTGGAGTATCTGGCGCGCATCGATCAGCAGGTGAAGATCAGGGGCTTCCGCATCGAGTTGGGCGAGATCGAGGCGGCCATTGCAGAGCGCGACACGGTCGGCGAGGTCGTCGTCGTGGTGCGTGAGGACGCGCACGGCGACAAGAAACTGGCGGCTTACGTCGTGCCGTCGGCCGGGGCGGAAGTGAACGCCGCCGAGTTGCGCGAGCACCTGCGCGCGCGCCTGCCGGACTACATGATTCCCGCCGCCTTCGTCGCGCTCGCGCGGTTGCCGCTCACGCCGAACGGCAAGGTGGATCACAAGGCTTTGCCCGCGCCGGAGGGAGCGGCGGCCGACGGCGGCGCGGATTACGTCGCGCCGCGCGACGAAGTGGAGCGGCGTTTGGCCGAAATCTGGTCGGAGGTGCTCGGCGCGCCGCGCGTCTCCGTCACCGCCAACTTCTTCGACCTCGGCGGCCACTCGCTTCTCGCCCTGCGTCTGATGGGGCAGATTCAGAAACACTTCGAACAAAATCTCCCGCTGGCGAAGTTGATCGAGGCCGGGACGATAGAGGCCATGGCGCGTTTACTGCGCGCGGAGGAAGTGGAACTGCCCTGGTCGCCGCTCGTGGAACTCAACAGCGGGAGCGACGGGCAGACGCCCTTCTTCTGCGTGCATCCCATCGGCGGGCAGGTGCTCTGCTACGTTGATCTGGCGAAACGACTCGGCGCTGACCGCCCGTTCTACGGCCTCCAAGCCCCCGATCTGGTCGAGGTCGTCGAGGACACGGTCTCCATCGAGCAGATGGCCGCCCACTACATCAAGGCGATGCGCGAGGTGCAAACGGAGGGGCCGTATCACGTCGGCGGCCACTCGTTCGGCGGCTTCGTCGCCTACGAGATGGCGCGGCAGATGGCGGCGCAGGGAATGGAGGTGGGCACCGTCGCCCTCTTCGACACCTGGTCGCCGATCATCTTCCGCCACCTGCCGACCGACCTCTTCGACGATTCCGCCTTCCTGCTCGCCCTCTTGGCGCGCGTCGAGGCGCGCGAGCGCGGCGGCCGCCTCTCGCTCTCGGCCGACGAGTTGCGCTCGCTCGACCAGGAGGCGCAGATGCGCTACATCTTCAACCTCATGAAAGAGGTCGAATTCATCCCCGCCGACACCCCGGAAGAGATCGGCTTGCCCTACCTGAGCCGACTCTTGCGCGGCTATCAGGTGAGACAGAAAGCGGCCTCGCGCTACGCGCCGCAGCCCTACGCAGGCCCCGTTACCGTCTTCAAGTGCGGCGAGGATGACGAGGAGACTTCGCGGATGTTGACCGATGCGGGCGTCGACATCAAAGACCCGACGCGCGGCTGGGGCACGCTGTGCGCGCTGCCCGTGGAAGTCCACACCGTTCCCGGCCCGCACGAAACGATGTGTCAGGAACCTTTTGTCCAAGTGCTGGCCGAACAGTTGAGGGAATGCCTCGATGCCGGGTCGCAGGCTTACGCCGGCACGTGAAGGCGCGCCAGCCCGGTCGGCCTGTCAGCCACGCTCCCGCCGTGGGAGCCTCGTAGTTATCCAAATAAGGACATAACCAGATGAAACTCTTCTCCTTTATCTTTCTCCTGCGCAAGTCGCGCAACTTGCTGCTGCTCGCGCTCCTCTTCAGTTTGCTCAGCGGCGCGGCCAGCAGTCTCCTCATCATCACGGTCAACACGGCGTTGCACGAGCAGCGTCCCGCCCGGCTGCTCTACCTGTTTCTCGCGCTCTGCCTCGCCTTGCCCGTGACGCGCCTGATCTCGCAGACGCTGCTCTCGCACCTCTCCGAGAAGGCGGTCTTCGAAATGCGCATGCACCTGTGCCGGGGCATCCTCTCGACGCCGCTGCGCAAACTCGAAGAGGTCGGCGCGCACCGCCTGTTGGCGACCCTTTCGGGCGACATCGGGGCGATCACCAACGCCTTCATCAATCTTCCGATCTTCCTCATCAACCTCGCGGTCGTCATCGGGTGCATGTCCTACATCGCCTATCTCTCGTGGACGGTCTTCTTCGTGATTCTGGTGATGATGATCATCGCCGTGACGACGATTCAACTGCCGCAGGTGTGGGGGCGTCGCTTCCTGACGCTGGCGCGCAACGAGGGCGACACGCTCTATAACCACTTCCGGGCATTGACCGAAGGGTCGAAGGAACTGAAACTGCACCGCGAGCGTCGGCTCTCGTTCATCGATAGGGTGTTGCAGGCGACCGCGCAGTCCGTCCGGCAGTACAACGTGCGCGGGGTGGTGATCTTCGCCGCGTCGGGCAGTTGGGCGCAGTTTCTCTTCTTCTGCATCCTCGGCTTCATCGTCTTCGGGCTGCCCAGCGTCACCGCCACCACGGGCGCGTCCATCACCGGCTACGCGCTGACGATCCTCTACATGGCGGTGCCGATGGAGATTCTCATGGGCATCGTGCCCGTCATCACGCAGGCCAACGTCGCCGCGAGTAAAATCGAGTCGCTGGGGCTTTCGCTCGCCGCCGAGTCCGACCTCGGCGAGGACGCCGCCGCGCGCCGCGCCGACAACAGTTGGGAGGGGCTGGAACTGCGCGGCGTGACGCACTCTTACCTGCGCGAAGGGGAGAACAGCACTTTTACCCTCGGCCCTATCGACGTTGTCATCCGGCGGGGCGAGTTGCTCTTTCTGACCGGCGGCAACGGCAGCGGCAAGACGACGCTGGCGAAGCTGTTGACCGGCCTCTATGCCCCCGAAGGCGGGCAGATCGTCTTCGACGGCATCCCCGTCACGGATGAGAACCGCGATTGGTACCGGCAGCACTTCTCCGCGCTCTTTACGGACTTCTTCCTCTTCGAGAGTTTCCTGGGGCTGGAGATGCCGGAACTCGACAGCCGCGCGCGTCAATACCTGACGCAGTTGCAACTCGACCACAAGGTGCAGATCAACGAGGGCGCGCTCTCCACCATCGACCTCTCGCAGGGGCAGCGCAAACGGCTGGCGTTGCTGACGGCCTACCTCGAAGACCGTCCCATCTACGTCTTCGACGAGTGGGCGGCGGATCAAGACCCTTTGTTCCGCGACATCTTCTATTTCAACATCCTGCCGGAACTGAAAGCGAAGGGTAAGACGCTCATCGTCATCAGCCACGACGACCGCTACTATCACCTCGCCGACCGGCTCATCAAACTCGACTACGGGCGGATCGAGTTTGACCGCACCGCGAGCCTCGCGCCGGAGACGACCGAAGCAATCCCGCGCGTGGCGACGCGCTAAAACTTTTCACACGAATCGAATTTCAATTTAATCAAAGGAGTCAGAGGCGATGGAAGAGAGAGAGGATATGACGACGTACAAGGTGGTGGTGAACCACGAGGAGCAGTATTCGATCTGGCCGGCCGACCGGGAGAACGCGCTGGGGTGGAATGATGCGGGGAAGACGGGGACGAA
>DASQNL010000559.1:0-2265 GCA_035644995.1 Pyrinomonadaceae bacterium
GAAGCGGAAGGCCACGAGGTCGGGCGCGTCATCACCTCGCGCGAGGCCACATTCGACATGGACGCGCTGGTCGAATCTTTGCGCGGCCACGATGCGGCGATAGATTTCTCCGTCGCCGCTGCGGTCATCAAAAACGTGGAAGCGGCGGCGCGCGCGGGCGTCCCGCTCGTCGAAGGCACGACGGGCTGGAGCGACGGGGAAGCGGAAGCGCGTCGCCTCGTCGCGGCGCACGCGGGCGCGTTGGTCTACGGCGCAAACTTTTCCATCGGCGTCAATCTCTTCTACCGCATCGTCGCGCGCGCCGCCGAACTATTCGCCGCCGCCGATTACGCGCCGTTCATCGAAGAGGCGCACCACGCGCGGAAGCGCGACGCCCCTTCGGGCACCGCGCTCAAACTGCGCGACGTGCTGGCCGCGCACGTCGCGCGCGACATCCCCGTGGCGAGCACGCGCGCCGGGCACATTCCCGGCACACACCGGGTCGGCTTCGACTCGGCGGCCGATCAGATCATCCTGACGCACACGGCGCGCACCCGCGAAGGCTTCGCCGCCGGTGCACTGCTCGCCGCGCGCTGGATCATAGACCGGCGCGGCGTCTACGAGTTTTCCGAAGCGATAGATTCGATAGTGACGGGTGACGGGTGACAGGTGACAGGATGAAGAACAAGATAAAGTTTTCATCCTGTCACCTGTCACCCGTCACCTGTCACTCGAAAAGAGGTGAAGCATGACACTCAAGGTTGAATGGCTGCGCGGGTGCGCGACGGCGTTGGTGACGCCGTTCAAGGCGGACGGGGCGGTTGACGAGGAACGCTTCACCGCGCTCGTCGAACGACAGATCGAGGGCGGCGTGCGCCTGCTCGTGCCGTGCGGGACGACGGGCGAGAGCGCGACTTTGACGGAAGAGGAAGACCGCCTCGTGATTCGTTTGACAATCGCGGCGGCGCGGCCGCGCGGCGCGCGCGTCATCGCGGGCACGGGCAGCAACTCGACCGCCGCCGCCATTGAGTACGCGCGCGCGGCGCGCGACGCGGGCGCGGATGCCGTGCTCGTCGTCGCGCCCTTCTATAACAAGCCGACGCAGGCGGGACTCTACGCGCACTTCCGCGCGGTGGCCGAATCGGTCGCAGGCTTGCCCGTCTGTATCTACAACGTGCCGGGTCGCACCTCGTCGAACATCGCGGCGGCGACCGCGCTCCGGCTCGCGCGCGAGGTCGAGAACATCGTGGCGGTCAAAGAAGCCTCCGGCGACCTCTCGCAAATCATGTCGATCTTGCGCGACCGCCCCGAAAACTTCCGCGTCCTCTCCGGCGACGACGCGCTGACGCTGCCCATGATCGCGCTCGGAGCGGACGGCTTGATCTCCGTCGCCTCGAATGAGACGCCCGACCTGATGGCGCGGCTGTGCGATCTCGCGCTCGCAGGCGACTGGGAGGAAGCGCGCGCGTTGCACTTCCGCCTGTTGCCTTTGATGGAAGTCAATTTCATCGAGTCGAGTCCGGCGCCGGTGAAGGCGGCGTTGAAGTTGATGAACCTGCTGGAAGAAAATTTCCGTCTGCCGCTCGTGCCCGTCGGTGATGAGAGCCGCGCGCGCGTGCGCGGGGTGTTGGCGGAACTCGGCCTCCTCTGACAACAGGCGGCCAAAGGAAACGTCGGATGGCAAATTTGCATGAAAGCATCGAAACGCTGGCGGCGAAGGCGGCGGGCAGTAGTTACACGGAGGCGGACTTCGCGCTGTTTGCCGAGTTCAAAGGCGCGCTGAATCGCGGCGAGGCGCGGGCGGCCGAGCGCGCGGCCGACGGCGCGTGGCGCGTCAATGCGTGGGTCAAGCGCGGCATCCTCGCGGGCTTCCGCATGGGCGCGCTCGCGGACATGTCGCCGCCCGACCGCTCGCTCCGGTTCTTCGATAAAGACACTTACCCGATCCGCCAGTTTGCGACGGAGGACGGCGTGAGGCTCGTGCCCGGCGGGTCGAGCGTGCGCGACGGCGCGTATCTCGCGGCGGGCGTCGTCTGTATGCCGCCGATGTACGTCAACGTCGGCGCATACGTTGACGAAGGCACGATGATTGACAGCCACGCGCTCGTCGGCTCGTGCGCGCAAGTGGGCAAACGCGTGCACCTGTCGGCGGCGGCGCAGGTGGGCGGCGTGCTCGAACCCGTCGGCGCGTCGCCCGTGATCATCGAAAACGACGCGCTCATCGGCGGCGGCTGCGGCATCTACGAGGGCGTGGTCGTGCGCGAACGCGCCGTGCTCGCCCCCGGC
>DASQNL010000560.1:0-7919 GCA_035644995.1 Pyrinomonadaceae bacterium
CGGAGGCGTTTGTGCGCGGGCGTCAGGGTTACTTGAAGGCGATGGTCGTTGCGCGCGCGCGCGGCGGCGTCGAGGTAGTAGCCGAGGACATACTGGCTCTGCAAATCTTCGGTGATGGCGCGGAAGATTGGCGCGAGGTCGTAAACTGCGCGCGGGTTGAGGGCGGCGCGGGCGTCGCCGAGTTGGAAATAGTGGCCGCCGGTCTGCTCGGCCAGTTCGCGAAAACCCTTGGCCGTGCGGCGCGGAACGAGCCGGCCGTCGCGGGGCGTGTAGAGAGGGAAGTGGATGACGTAGATGGAGACGCCGCGCAGGCGCGCTTCACTGACGACGGAGGCCGGGGGCGTGCGGCTGGACGTGTCCAGACCGTCGCTGAAAAGCAGGATGATGCGGCGTTCGCGCGGGTCAGCCCCGGCGACGTTGAAGGCGCGGGCGGCGACGGAGGCGGCGTCGAAGATGGCCGTATGTCGGCCGCGCCGCGCGGGAAATTGGAACAACGCGTCGCGCGCGAGGCTGATGTCGGCGGTGAAGGGGAGCGCGAAGTCGGCCTGTTCGGAAAATCGGAGCACGGCGATGCGGGAGTTGCCGCCGAAGCGCGTGAACATGGAAAGGGCGGCCTCGGTTTGCCGTGAGATGTGTTCGCGCGCGCTGCCGGAAGTGTCGAGCGCGAACAGCACGGCGACGCGCTCCGTGCCGCCGGAGAAATAGTCGAGCTTGACGAGACGCCCGCCGTCGCGCACCTCGAAATCCTGAAGCGTCAGATTGGCGGAGCGTTTCCCGCGCGCATCGGTGACGACGACGGGGACGGTGACGAGATCGGTATCGACGCGCAGGACTTCGTCGTCCGCGGGCGCATCTTCGGGCTGAGACGTTTGCGCGCGGATTCCGGAGCCGAGAAAGAGAATCAGAGCCGGGACGAGGAGAGAGAACAGAAACTTGGGGCGGGCGGCGCGCGTCGAGACGTGTCGCCGGGAACGAACTGGACGAGGAAGGGTCATGCCGCCGTCAGGCTAAAACAAAAATCGCCCGAAGAACAGGATCGTCAGGATGACCGCGATAGTAATGATGATGATCTTTACGAGACTCACGATTTGAACCTCAAATTCGTTGGAGGCCAGAGCTACACGGTAGCGAGGGCTGTATTTTATCGGTGCCTTGCGAGAAGTGTCAACGCCGCGGGTGAAAATGGCCTGCCGCGCGCCTGATTTTGCCTGAACAGCAAAACTTTAGACGTGGGGCAGGCCGTTAAAGTTCCGGATTTTGCCGGGCGGCGGGCTGCCGGATGCTTAAAGCATCGACCGGAGGCAGCCCGCCGCCCGCAAATTTCATTTGAAACGCACGGACAGACGCCCGCTGAAGAGACGCGGAAAGCCGATGTGCGTGCCGCTGAAGACCGATTCGAAATTGTAGAGAAAAAGCGTATTGGTCAAATTCTGCACGTCGAACTGCAAGTTGAGCGAAGCGCGGCGTTCGCGCAGCAAGTCAGCGCCGACGGAGAAATTAAGAACGGTGCGCGGGCGCGTGCGGCCTCGCTCGAAGTCGATTTCGTTGTAGAGGCGCGGGTCGAAGCCGGCGGCGGCGAAATCCGCGAGCGTCGTGCCGGGTTCGACATCGGTCGGGTAGCCGGAATCGTAGCGGCCGCCGAAGTTGGCATAGATGCCGGAGCGCACGTGGTTGTAGCTGAGTTGAAACTGAGCCGAGTTGCGCTGGTCGTGGTCGTTGGCAAACTTGAGACCGGGCGTGTCGAGGCTCTCGACCGCTTCGCCGAGAAAGAGGCCGCCGTTAATCGGCGTGACGCCGTAGGCGCGCGCGTTGGCGTAGGAGGCGAAGGCGCGGAAGCCGCGTAAGTCCGCAGTCTCAAGGCGCAGTTCCTCGCCCGTGACGCGGCCGGAGGAGATGGTGATCGGGAAGATGACGCCTGTGTCGAAGAATTGATCTTTGTCGCCGAAGTTGATGATGCGCTTTTGATAGACGGTCAGGTTCACGCGCAGGAAGCGCGAGAGAGCCTGTTGCGCGCCGACCTCGTAGACGTGTTGCTTGTCCGGCAGGATCGGGCGCGCGCCCGCTTGACCCTGCACGACGGCGAGCGGCGACAGCGCGGCGGCTTCGGCCGAACTGGCGAGCAACAAATTCTCCGCCGGGGGAGTTTGGAAGAGGCGATTGTAAGAGGCGCGCAGCGTCGTCTGCGTGCGCGGGATGAAATAGGCCACGCCGATGCGGGGGCTGAAGGCGTCGTCACGGATGATCAGTTTGTAGTTGTCGTAGCGCAGCCCAGCGTCAATCGTGAAATTACGAAACGGCGAGAAGCGATCCTGAATGTACGCGCTGAACATGCGGCCGGTGCGGCGGCCGTCGAAGCGAAAAGGGTTGGCGACGTTGAACGAGTTGATGGGATTCGGCACGATTTCGCCGTTCTCGTCCGTGAAATCGTCGAAGGGCGCGGTCGGGTAGAAACTGAATTCCTCGCTGACGGGCGTGACGGTGAACTGGCCGCCGAACTTGAGATTGTGGCTTCCGCGCGTGAGCGAGATGGCGGTGAGGCCGCCCGTGTTTTGCAGCACGCGATCTTGAAAAGCGACGACGGGCGTGGAGAGCGGGTTGCTCGTCAGACGCGCCGTGCCGTAGCGATTGAAGAATGAAAATTGCCCGAAGGTGGTGGGCGAGAAAATGCGCTCGTAGGTGACGAACTCGGAATGGTCGCGGAGCCGCTGACGTTGATCCTGCCCGGCGAGTTCCTGCTCGAAACGGTTCGGAATATGGAAATTCGTGCCGCCCGCGAGAAACGTGGCGCGCAGCGTATCGTTCGGCGCGAGTTGATAATCGAGGCGAAGGAAGCCTTTGCCGGTGCGCCCGAAGTTATGAAAATTTTCGACCGTCGGTGGGTCGAGGAAACGCTGCGAGGTGGTGGCCGACAGGTTCGTGAGCAGGCCGAGCTTGTCGGTGCGCGTGGAGAAGTTGACGCTGACTTCGCCGGTCGAGAAACTGCCGCCGGAGAGCGTGACGCTGCCCTGGGTCGGCGTCTCGCGCCCGGAGCGCGTGTTGACGTTGACGACGCCGCCGAGTTTGTCGCCGAATTCGGCGGAGATGCCGCCCGTCAACACTTCGACCGTGCGCAGCGTGCGCGCGTCGAGGCTGGTGGCGAAGATGGCCGAAAGATTGTCTGTGATGGGGATGCCGTCAACCACGTATTGCACCTGCGACTCGGAGCCGCGCGGGTGAAGACGGCCGTTATCGTCGGGCGCGAAGCCGGGCGCGCTCGCAACGATGGCTTCGATGCCGCGCGAGGGCGTTGCGCCGAGCGGGCGTTCGAGCAACGTCTGCGAGATGTTCGTGTCCGAAGAGGTTTTGTCGGCTTCGATGAGCGAAGCGTTCTCCGTCACGGTGACGGTTTCGTTGGCGGCGGCGACCGCGAGCGCGAAATCGACGTTGGTCGGAATCGCCGTCTCCACGTCAAAGGATTTTTCGACGGTCTGGAAGCCGGCGGCCTCGACGCGCACGGTGTAGATGTGGAAGGGAACGTTTAAGAATTTGTACTCGCCCTGGGCATCGGTTCGCGTCGTTTGCTGATAGCCGCTCGTCGGGTCGGCGATACGCACGGACGCGTTCGGCACGAGTGCGCCGCCGGGGTCGCGCACCGTGCCCTGCACCGTGCCGATGTGGCTCTGTGCCAAAGCCGTCGCGCAAAAGGCCAAAATCAACGCCGCGTTCGCGGTGAATCTATAAATGCTTATCCGAATCATGTGTAACCTCGCTTCAATGCTGAACGGCAGGTGCCGCCGGACGCGCCGCCTAAAACGCGTCCGTCCCGGTTTGTGCAACCGGCGCGCGGGCGAATCGGGCGTGAGCGTCCTGAGTCTTTAATGCTTCGAGAGCTTCGTCAGTGTGTGACAAAGCGGTCGAACAGAAATGCGCTTAGAGAAGCGAAGCGGAAGGCGGGGCGCGCCCGCGCGAGGACTCGTGCGGGACGGAGTGGTCTTCGACGTTTGCGGCGAGCCGGGAGGCGACGCTCGCGGGCGGTTGCAGCGTGAAGGGCGTCGCGTGAAAAAGACCGTGCGAGAGTTGTTGGTGAAACTGACAGAGCAGGCAGTGTTTACCCGTAGGTAAAAGCCTCGCCGTCGAATCAGCTCCACGGGCGTTGTTGAGAACTGCTGTTCCGAGCGTCGTAACGGACGGGAGAGAAACCGCGTGGCTATGAACCAGCCCACACGTCGCCCCGTAAAAAAGCAGGAAGAGAAGTAGGCTGTTCATCGCGCGCGCAAAATACTTGCGGCGGCGACGACGAGTCCCGTTTTTAAAGCTGCTGGGCACTGCTTCGAGCATTATGTTACAGTCGGAACTAATAGGGAGCGTTGAGGCCAACTATAGACGCTCACACGCACCAGTGTCAAAGAGACCGCTTCCGCATCATGCAAACCGTTTGCCGCGCGCCCATCCCAGTCAAAGCATGCACCGCGACAACGTGACCGATGGACATAAAATCATGCCGCTTCCGCGCGCCCGCCCACACCCGAACCGCGCCGTGCGACCGTTGCGCCTATGGTTCGTCGGCGCGCTCCTCCTCTTGTTGTCGAGCGCAAATCTCGCCGCGGAGGTTCAGCCCTTGAACGCGCGCATCAGCGTCGTTTCACTGGCGCCTCCGCGCGTCAGGGTGGAGGCCGAGCGCGCACGGGGCGCGAAAAACTGGTCGTTTCGTAGCTCGTATGCCGGGGTCGTCGGACTCGGCGAACGCATCGAAAATTTGACGCTGTCGGACGCGCGCGGCGTCGAAATAGCCGCACGCAAGCTCGCCCCCGGTGAATACGTAGGAGCGCGCGAGGCAACGAAAATCAGTTATGAACTCAAACTCGACCCGCCGCGCGGCACGAACGACACCGCCCACGTTTCCTGGCTGACGGCCACGCGCGGCGTGTTGATGCCCGGCGACCTCTTGCCGCTCCCTTCGGCGCACTCCAAGTTGAGCCTGACACTTCCCGGTCAATGGAAGGTCGCCACGGTCGAGACGCGCAACGGCGACGGACAATACGAAATTGAAGACGCCGAGTCGTCCGTCTTTTTCGTCGGGGCTGATCTGCGTGCGACTGAGACGAGCGTGAACGGGATGCAGGTCATGTTCGCCACGGCCGGCGAATGGGCTTTCGCCGATGAGGATGTGGCCGGGATCGTCCGCGACATCATCGAAAAGCACGCGCGAATCACGGGACGCCTCCCGCGTAAAAATGCGCTAATCGTGCTCGCCCCGTTTCCTCAAACGACGGACGCCTCGCGCTGGAGCGCGGAGACGCGCGGCGGAACGGTCTTCTTTCTCTCCGGCGCTTCGACCTCGAAAGCCGCCGCCCTCGCGCGCTTGGGCGTCCCGCTCGCGCATGAGATGTTGCACCTCTGGGTTCCTAACGCGCTGGCCTTGAGCGGTGATTACGCCTGGTTCTACGAAGGCTTCACCGTCTATCAGTCAACGCGTGTGAGCGTGGAACTCGGATACTTGAGTTTTCAGGATTACCTCGATTCGTTGGCGCGCGCTTACGATCTTTACCTCGCGCAGCGTGAGCAAGATAAGCTCTCTCTGATTGAAGCCTCCGCCCGTCGTTGGAGCGGGAGCGGCAGCCTGATTTATCACAAGGGAATGCTCGTGGCCGCGCTCTATGATTTGACCGTGAGGCGCAACAGTCGCGGGAAGCGAAGCCTTGACGATGTCTACCGCGCGCTGTTTCGCCCGCGCCAAACCGGCCTCGAAAGAGGCGAGGGAAACGTCGCCGTGCTGGCCGCGCTCAATAACATCGCGGGTGGAACCGATTTCACGAAACGCTATATTGAAAGCGCAAGCCCGCTTGATTTGACCGCTGCTCTCGGCGCGTTCGGCTTGAAAACGGAGCGGCGCGGGGTGAGAACGCAGTTCAGTGTGGCCGATCCAATAAGCCGCGCCCAACGCGATTTATTGCGTCAGATGGGCTACAATTAGAAAGACTTTGGAAATGTTGAAGTCCATGTTTGACTCCAACTTCAAACTTATCTCGATGCGTTTGCTGATTTCGGAATGTCCCCTTACATAGCGCAGACTTCATATCTATCATCCGCCGCATGAAAATTCTTGGCATCAACGAACATCTCAACGACCACTCTCGTCGGGTTTCTCCATACCTTCTCCTTTTACTGGTAGCCCTCGTATTCGTCTCCGCCGGTTGCACGACTCTGGCGAGTAAAACCGATACCGGAGTCGTGATCGCACGGCGCGCGCAGGTGCGGAGTTCAATCGCCGTCGTGGCGGCGGACTTGTCGGAGGTGGTGCGCGGCGATGTGGTGGATATTTTGGATTCGACCACGGCTGAAAACGGCGAGCGTTGGTTGCGCGTGCGCGCGCACGATGCGGAAAACACGGAGGGCTGGATCGAATCTCGCAACGTCATGCCGCAGGACTTGCTCGACCGTTCCCTCCAAGTTGCCGCAGATGACAAAGATATTCCCGCACAGGCCACCGGACAACTCAGGGCAAGCACGAACCTACGCTCATCACCGGATCGAAGCGGCACGGATAATATCTTGCTGAAATTAGAAAGCGGCGCGCATTTCGAGATCGTCGGGTGGAAGCGCGTGCCGAAACCTAAGACATCAGAAACGACGGAGAGCGACGACGCGCCGAAGGCGGGCGCAGCGACAGGAGGAGGGAGTAAGCAGAAGGGTAGCGGCGCGGAGAAGGAGGCGGAGGAGTTAAACGAACTTTGGTACAAAGTCCGGCTGCCGCGCGCTATTTCGCCCGCGCCCGCCGGTTGGGTTTATGCCAAGCAAGTTGAGTTGACCGTGCCGAGCGATATTATTTTTTATCGCACCGGGCGCGAGTTCGTGGCCTGGCAAAGGCTCGACGATGCGGGCGACGCCAATCAGTCTGCGCCGAAAGATAAGGACGCGGCGAAAGAAGCGCAGGCGGGCAGTTGGGTCATCCTGGAAAAAAGCAGTACCGATAAGCCGAGCACGTTGGAAGACCCGGATTTCGACCGCATTTTCGTCTTGGGGTATGACAAGAGCCGGCAGGAACACTACACGGCTTATCGTAGCCCGGATTTGCAAGGTCGCTTGCCGCTGCGCGTCGAGAATAGCGACGGGGAGAAGTTTTTTACCGTCAAGGCGGATGACAACGGACAGTTAGTTGATGTGCGTTATAAAGTTTATCGGGACGACCGGGGTAATCTGCGGGTCGATGCCCAGGGCACGCTGCCCAAAAGCCAGAAAACTAAGTAGTCGAGCCTCACAGGCTGCGCTTCTTTCGTCGCGATGCGTTGACGAATTTGGGCGTCTCGAAATTTTTTTCAAAAGGGGTGTTGACAAATAAATGATTCTGTCTATAATGCCCATTCGCCTGAAACACGGCAATTGACATTCCAAGCGACAACACGATGCGTTGGTCACGGCCGCTTCTCTTCCTTGAGATGTTTGGGAAGGAGGGCGGTTATTTCGTCGGCGCAAAAAGTTGTCCGGCAAGGCAACTCGAAAAGAGTTGAAGCCGTCTAAGGCTGACCCGCTTGACAAGTTGAACGCAATCGCTTAAGGTTGCGGTTTGCTTGAGACGAAAAATAATCGTCTGCGGGCAACTTGAAAGAGTTCATACGCAACTAAGTATGGATTCGGAAAATGAAAACCGATCTTTGAAAACTAGATAGAGCGTGTCCATGTTAATAACCTTTGAGAGTTGGAGCGCGCGAGCTTAGGCTCGGCGCAAATAAAACTCGAGAAGAGTCATTATCGGATACTTTTAACCAGTATAAGATAATGTTCCAGAGATACAAATTCTTAACGAGAGTTTGATCCTGGCTCAGAATCAACGCTGGCGGCGTGCCTCAGACATGCAAGTCGAACGAGAACCTCCCTTCGGGGAGGGGACAGTGGCGCACGGGTGAGTAACACGTGGGTAATTTACCTTTGGGTGGGGAACA
>DASQNL010000561.1:0-3395 GCA_035644995.1 Pyrinomonadaceae bacterium
AAGCGATCAGCGGGATCGTCCCCGTCAGGCCGAACGGCGCGACGCTCTACACGACCCAGCACCGCCTGCGCGAGAAGACCTTTCTTCAAACGGCGGGCATCCCCGTCGCGCCCTTCCGCCGCGTCTCGACGCGCGCGGAACTCGACGCCGCGCTCGCGGTCATCGGCTACCCCGCCGTGTTGAAGACGGCCGGGTTCGGCTACGACGGCAAAGGCCAACGCTTGATCAAGTCGGAGGCGGAGAGCGCGGCGGCGTTCGATTCGCTCGGCGGGCAGGAAGCCATCCTCGAAGCGTTCGTTGATTTCGAGCGCGAGGTGTCGGTCGTCTGCGCGCGCGGCGCAAACGGCGAGACGGCGCACTTCGGCGTTGTCGAAAACTCGCACGAGCGGCACATCCTCGATTGCACCATCGCCCCGGCGCGCGTCTCGCCGCAGGTCGCACGCCGGGCGACGGAGATCGCCGAGAGCCTGCTCCGGCGGCTCGAACTCGTCGGCGTGCTCTGCGTCGAATTCTTCCTCGCGCGCGATGGCGAACTGTTCGTCAACGAACTCGCGCCGCGCCCGCACAACTCCGGCCACTTCACCATTGACGCCTGCCAGACCAGCCAGTTCGAGCAACAGGTGCGCGCCGTCTGCGGCCTGCCGCTCGGCGCGACCGAACAACTGCGCCCCGCCGCGATGGCGAACCTGCTCGGCGACCTCTGGCAAGAGGGCGACCCCGATTGGCGCGCGGCCTGCGCCATCCCGCACGTCAAGCTGCATCTCTACGGCAAGCACGAAGCGCGTCCGGGACGAAAGATGGGACACCTGACCGCGCTCGCCGCGACGACCGACGAAGCCTTGCGCCTCGTGCGCGCCGCGCGCGACGCTCTGACGAGACGCGCTTAAGAGCGCGCACTTGCAAAAAACCCGACACCCGCCGGACGCCTGACGCGCGAAGGCCGGAGAGCTTTTCAACTCTCCGGCCTTCGCGCTGACGGAACAGGTGGAGGGGGAAGCCCCCTGCTCCGAAGTTTAGACGCCCACCAACCGCACGCCGCCGTTGATGCCGCTGCACTTGATCTCACTGCCGCCCTTGCCGATGCGCGCGCGCAACTTGTCGCGTTTCTGCTCCTGCACTTCCACGTTCGGCGCTTCGAGCGTCATCCGGCCGTTGATGCCGTTGAGTTTAAGTTCGGCGTTGACGCCGCTGCCGAGCCGGAGTTCGACGCTGCCGTTGACGCCGCTCACTTGCAAGCCGCCCTCATTGAGTTCGACGACGGTCAGGGTCACGCCGCCGTTGACGCCGGAGACTTCCGTGAAGCCGCGCACCCCGCCCATCTCGACGCGCCCGTTGACGCCGGCAATCCGCGCCGATCCTTCCACCTCGCCGATGGAGAGCCGGCCGTTCGTGCCGCTCACCGCCAACTCGACGCGGCGCGGCAGTTTCAACAAGACTTTGTGGCGCGCATTGCCGCCGCCGCGCAGCCACCGCCAGAAACCACCTCCGTCGCCGCCCTTGCGACGCACGACGAGACTCGATTCCGTGTGCTCGACGATGACCTGGTGCGCGTCGAGGTCGCTCATGCTTCCCGCCGTGCTCGTGACCTGAACTTCGGCGGTGTTGCCGTCCACGGCTTCAATCGTCACGGGGCCGTTGATGCCGTGGACATCAACCTGCGCGCCGTCGGCCAGTTCGTAAGATTCATTGATGCGCCGCTCGCTCGCGCCGCGCTCCGCCCCGCCCTGCCGCGCCGCGCCGTCGCCCTGCGCTTCATGTTGCACCGAACGGACGATGCTCTGCCCGCCGCTCTTGATGCTCCGCCCCGCGACCCACGCCAACACCACCGCCACGATCACGATAAAGATTTTGAGTTTCATCGCCAGTTCTCTCTCCCGCCTCCCGGCGAGCTTTGCCCGAACGCTCGATGTTTACCGTCTTCCGCGCCCGAAAGTTTAACGTCCCGTCGAAGTCCACGAAGAAAAACGTCTGAAAGCGGGCGGCGGTTCAGTCTATTTTTTTAGTGGTCAGTTGTCCGTGGTCAGTAGTCAGTTGTCAGTTGTCCGTGGTCAGTTGTCAGTTGCATGTGCTCGCGTAGCCTGCATTCTAGAGATTAAGATTCAAGTCGGGTCAGACGAAAACAACTGACTACTGACTACTGACTACTGACTACCGACAACTGACGCTCTCCCCTACATCGCCCGCCTACCTGTTCGCCTTACCCGCCCCGCCTTTCTGTTGGTTGGTGGCGAGTGGCTGCGTCAGGGCTTCGACGTTGACGAAGAAACGGAACGCGCCCTCCTGTTGCACGCCGAGGACGAACTGCACATCGACGCTCGCGTTCGGGATGAGCGCGCCGCCCGCGAGCGGCACGACGAGGCTTGAGTTCAGGCCGCCGCCGAGAGCTTGCGCGGGCGGCTGTTCGAGGATCGTGCCCTTGACCGTCAGCACGCCTTCGCCCGTCGTCTGCACCTCCGCGTCGGATGAATTGGCGGCGCGCAAGTCGGCCTGCGGGCTGAACTCCGCGGGCGTGCCGAGCGTGGTGATGCCGGTCAGGCGGAAGCGCAAGGCCAGCACCGTGCGCCCCGTCTTGTTGATGAAGCGACGGCGGATGGTGATCGTGCCGAATTGCCCGTTCGGGATTTGCCCGCCCGCGCGCACGCGGTTGGGCGGCGAGGTGGACGCCGCTTGCGAATCGATGAGCGAGGCTTTGATCGTGGCGTTGTGTTGCGTGGGGCTTTGCAAATTTTCCGGCGCGGGCGCGCCGAGTTCCGCCGCGAGGCTCGCGCCCGCGCCCGCGCTCGGCAGCGGACTCTCGACGGCGACGAGCGCGAAGTCGTCGGCGTTGTTGTCCGTGTCTTGCGGGAGGCCGTTCGGTTGTTTGCGCACGAGACTGTAGTTCGCGGCCGGACTCTCGGCCGTGCCGACGTTCCGGCAGAGACCGGCCACGCGTCCCTCGCTCAAACGCGGGTCGGCGCACGCGCCGCCGGCGGCGTCCAGCCGGTTCGGCGTCGTGAAGTTGTTCGCGTCAGCCGTGCGGTAGAGCGCGACGCCGCGGAAGGGATGCCCGGCGTCGTCGCCGGAGAGATCGCTCTGGCTCACGGCATCGCCGAGCGCGCGGTTGATGCCGCCGTAGGCGGCGAGCGAATAGGCGTCGCCCGTGACGAGGTAGTGAGCGCGCGCCGGGATCAGCGTGCCGTTCGGGATAACTTGATAAGTTTCGAGCGCGACGCCCGCCGCCGACTCGCGCCCGGTAACTAAAGCCCAACCCGCCGAGCCGTCCGAGGTGCTCACCGTGATCGCCTCGTTCGTGTTGTTGTAGAGTTCGACGAACTCGTCGCGCAGGCCGCCCGGCCCGTCGAGGCGATACTCCGTAATCAGCATCGCGCGCGCGCTTCCCGCTCTGGCGAAGACGG
>DASQNL010000562.1:0-1889 GCA_035644995.1 Pyrinomonadaceae bacterium
GTCGAGATACAGGGGCGACTCACCTTCTAACTCTCGTCCCGCGCTACGGCGCACACACGAGCGCGCATGGATGAGTTACGCCGGGGGCGTAACTCATCCATGCGCGCTCTCTTTTCGGCGCGGCCGAAAACATTCATCGGGGAGCAGGCGTCGGAACAGGCGAGGGCGCGGCGGAAGGCGGGTTGTCGATCTCTTCGTCGTCCGCTTCTCCGGCGGCGCGACGACGCGCGCGCGCTTCGTCGAGTTGCTTGAAGACGGCGAGCGCGCGTTCGGCTTCCGCGTTTCGTTTGAGCCGCGAGAGCGCGATGAACTGTTGATAATGAACGCCCGCGTGATCCGGCTTGACCACGGCGGCGCGCCTGAGCACGACGAGCGCATCCTCGTATCGCCGCGTCTTCACGAGCAGCCGCCCAAGATCGTAATGCGCGTAAAAATGCTGATTGCCGAGAGCCGTCGCGCGGCGCAAAACGTTTTCGGCCGCGTCGAACTCCCCGCGCTCGCCGAGAATGAAACCGAGTTGGGCGAGCGCGTCGGCGTTCTCCGGCCGGAGCGAGAGAGACTTGCGGAAGGCCGTCTCCGCCGCGTCGTAATCAGCCCGTGCGCGGGCGGCGAGGCCGACGAAATAATGCGTCTCGGCCACGCCGGGGAAACGCTTCGCCGCGCGGCGAAAAACCTCCGACGCCTGTTCGTGCCGCACGAGCAACATGTACGTTCCGCCGAGGCGCACGTAATAGACCAACTTCGCCGGGTCGCCTCTGAGCGCGCGCTCGTAGAACTCGGCCGCGCCCTCGTAGCGTCGCTGCCGCTTCAACTCTTCGGCGAGCGCAAAGTTGGCTTCCGCGAAATCGGGGCGCAGCCCCAGCGCGGCTTGCCAGAACGCGGCGGCCTCTTCGCTCCGCCCGCGCGCGGCGGCGACGAGACCGCGATAGTAGAGCGGTTCGGGCGCGGCGGGTGCGAGCGCGGCGGCGTTTGCAAAGGCGGCGTCGGCCGCTTCGTAACGCTTGAGTTGATAGAGCGCGAGACCGAGGTTGAACGTCGCGGGCTGGTGGCCGGGCGCGTCGCGAAGCACGATCTCGAAGGCCGCGACCGCTTCCGCGTGCCGCCCCGTGCGCGCCAAGAGAACGCCGAGATTGGCGCGCGCCGACACGGACTTCGGATTCAAGTTGAGCGCATCACGATACTCGCGCTCGGCCTCACGGCTCATTCCGCGTTGATCCAAGATCACGCCGAGCAGATTACGCGCGTCGGCCTCGCGCGGCGCGTCGGCAATCGCGCGCCGCACAATCGGCTCGGCCTCGTCCGGTTTGCCGGAGCGCAAAAGCGCGGCGGCTTCACGAAGTCGCGCCGCGATGTCGCTCGCATGGCGCGACGGCGCATCGGATGCCGGGCGCGGCGAGCGCGACTGAGAGAAGGAAGGCGACGCGACGAGCGCGAGGAGCGACAGCAAAAACGTCAGAGCGGGCAGCAAAAACGTCAGAGCGGGCAGCAAAAACGTCCGTGCGGCCGTGGCGCGCGGGCGCGCTGTGGCGGCGGCGCGAGGGCCTGGCGGTCTGCGTGCGAAGTTCGGAGGGCTGGCCGGTGATGCGTACGGACGCGACATGTGTTGCTCGACATCTCGGAAGACGTAAGCCGCGGGTGATCGGCGATGTAGTATACTGACCGCCATCGTTTTACGGCAAACAACTCGAACGGTCGTCATTTTTCAGCGTCAACCAACATGAGGATGCCGGGTCTCATCTCTCCGCTTCCAGAGTCGCATCCCCGGCGAGACGGCCGCCCGCCGCGCTTTCCCCGCGCAGACAACTTGCGAAACATCTTAAGGAGATTGCAGATGAAGCCAGCCATCCGGCAGGCGCGAATCTTACTGGCTCTCGCGCTCGTCGTCGCCA
>DASQNL010000563.1:0-22853 GCA_035644995.1 Pyrinomonadaceae bacterium
ATGGCAAAACCCTCGGAAGTGATTTCGTATTCGCGCATGTCGATGCTGTGTTGGCTGCGACGCATCTTGATGACGACCATCATCTTGCGCAGTTGGCCGTTGATAGACACATACCGGAGGCGGAGGATGTCGTCGCTGAGGAACGAGATGGCGTAGGCGCTGAGCGTGAACCCGGTAAAGGTCTCCTGCACTTCGACGGTGCTCAGGATCGTCACGCCCGTCCTCGTGAGCGCGCCGATCATCCGGTAGAGCGATTCCCGGAAGTCGGTGCGGAAGCCGGGAGCCAACGCCAGCTCAAACCCGGCCAGCGAATCTATCACCAGCCGCTTCGCGCCCATCGCCTGCACCGCGTCGATGATTTCACGCACCGTCTCATCCACGGACAGGTCGAGGGGGCGGATGTAGAGCAGTTTGAGTTTACCCTCCTGCTGCGGCGTGACCAGATCGAGGCCAAAGCCGGCGGCACGCTCCGCGTACTCTTCGGGTCGTTCCTCGAACATCACGATGATCCCCGGCTCGTCCTGACGGAGACCCTCGACGATGAACTTGGTTCCCAGCAGCGACTTCCCCGTTCCCGACGAGCCGGCCACCAGCAGGCTGTCCCCTTCGGGAATGCCCCCGCCCATCATCTCGTCCACTTCGGGTACGCCGAGCGACAGACGCCCCCTTCCCCTAACCCTCTCCTCTCTGCCGGTGAGGCCGAGGGTGCGCGGGAAGGCTTGCAGCCCCGCCCCGGTGATGCGGAAGGTGTGCAGCCCCGGCACCGAGGCTTGCCCGCGCGACTTGATGATCTGCAACTTTCGCACGATGGAATTTCGCTCTATCTGTTGCGAGAGCCAGAAGAGTCCGTCGGCGACGGTGAAGACGGGGTTATCACGCAACTCGTCCACTTCGTATTCACCGATGATAAAAGTGGTGGCCTGCCAACTCGTCAGATTAAGGGCTAACTGCTGGATGAAACTCTGTAGTTCAATATCACTTCCGCCGGACTGTGCCCTCCGCACCACGGTGCGAAACGAATCCACCACGACGATGCCGGGGCTGACTGCCTCGACCTCTTTGACGATCTCTTCCAGCACCGCGTCCAGATCGTGTTCGAGCACCACTTGGCTGAGATTGACGAAGCGGATGCAGGTGTCCAACTTGCTCTGATCGAAGAATTGAAACTGCTGCTGATACCGCAGCATCTTGATGGCCGGTTCGCCGAGCACGGTGAAGTACAGCGCGGGACGCTCCGGCGTAACATTGGCGAACATGATCTGATGAGCCAGCGTGGTCTTCCCGCCGCCGGGCGCGCCCGCGATGATGTTGAAAGAGAACTCAGGCAAGCCGCCGTTCAAAATCTCGTCCAGCCCCGGCACGCCGGTCGGCAATTTCCGTATCGCCACCTTGTCTTCCACCTTCATCGTTTTTCCTCGGTTATCAAATTCCCTGTGTCCGCGGACGCATCCGGCCATATGGCATGCACCAGGCGCAGAGTTAAAGGTTCGCCGATAAAGGTCACCAGCAATTCCAGCAAATTAACCACGAGCGCCGTTCCGGCCTGCCCTGCCACCGCCCCCGCTTCGCCTTCCCGGTTCCCCTCGATTCCATCGAAGCCCTCCAAAGAGCCGTCCGCGCGCACATGAACCATCTCCAGCGAAGGAACTTCCGCCTTTGCCAGGGTTAAAGCACGGGATAAAAGAGAGCGGAAGCCCGCCACTCCCGCGAGCTTGATGAGGTGCAGACGACACTTCTCGATGACCCGCCGCGCGGCATCAGCGTGTGCGGCGGACGAGTTATCGCGCGCCGTCTCGAACGCGAGTAAACGCCGTGCCAAGTCCTGAATTTCCGGAGAAGCTCTACTCATCGTGCGCGCCTCTGCCGTCTCATTGTCACGGCTCTCGGCTAGGGGGGGTTGTTAGTGTTCTTACTCTACACCAGCTTCGTGAGGAATAGTGAATCGAAACGTCGAGCCTTGACCGGGTTCGCTCTCAACCGACACCCCGCCGCCGTGCGCTTCGACAAATTGCTTGACGATTGCCAAGCCGAGTCCCATGCCGCCTTTCTTTTCCGGATCGGTTTCTAATTTGTCGAACACCTTTTCCAGCCGGTCTGTCGGAATCCCTGAGCCGTTGTCGCTCACCCAACATTCGAGAGCAGCGGATTCATTATTCTGCCGCGCTCCGATGACAACTTCTCCGTTCGGGGTGTAGTCGATGGCGTTCGAGATCAGGTTCTGAAAAATAAGGGTCAACATGTCGGCATCGGCGCACGCCGTCAATTCCGCGGGCACTTTGTTGCTCAAACTCAGTTTCGACGCGTAGGTCAACGGGCTGAGGTCGTTGACCAGCACTTCAACCAGAGTTCTTAGTTTCACCTCCCGCCGCTCCAGCTTTTCATTCGCCTGCGCTTTCAGATTCGCTTTTTCCTGCACAACTTTCACGACGAGTGTATTTAAGCGGTCAACGTTACGATGCATCGTTCCCAATAAGGTGGCGGCCTGCTCGTCCTTCACCACGTCGGGGACAGTCCGTTCGAGCAGCTTGGCCGCCATCGCGATGGCTGCCAGCGGAGACCGGAGATCGTGCGCGACGAAGGCCAGATGCTCCTCCCGCCGTTCCTGTACCTCCAGAGCTTTTTGTGTCGCGTAGGTCTTCACCGCGAGACCGATTGACTTGTCGATGACGCGGTTGATGGTGCGGTTGACCGCCCCGCGAAGTCTTAACCCGTGCCTTTCGATCAGGTCTTGAATGACCCCGCGCAGGGCGTTGTATTCCGCCACGACCTCCTCGACATCGAATCCGAGCCGGAGCCGATCCAGGCCGTGACTAATAGGATTCTTTTTTAAGTCTCCGATCATGGAATCATCGGAACTGTCGTCCAACTCATAAGCCAACTCCTCAAGTAAATCGGGAACGTGATCGTTGAGAGTCGGAACGTCGAGATTGTGCGCCACGGAGAGTTGCCGCACCTCCTGCCGCCACTCGGCGAGTAGGGTGTCGCGCTCCCGCCTGATGAGCGCCGCCAGCGTGTGGAGATTTTCGGTCGACATTGTTCTACTCCGTTATGCGTCAGGTTGGCTTTGGATAGCGTAGTTATATTGTCTCGTTCGACATTTACTCACGTTAAGCTGTTCCGGTGCGCCCGACGAGACTCGCCACGACCGCCACCAGCTCGACCGGCTCAATCGGCTTCGGCAGATGAACCTGAAAGCCTGCCATCAGCGCGCGTACCCGGTCTCCTGTTCTTGCGTAAGCTGTCAGCGCGATGGCCGGAACTTTACCGCCGCGCGCCACGGAGAGCGCACGCACCTTACTAATCAGGGTATAACCGTCCTCTTCCGGCATCCCGATGTCCGAGATCAACACGTCCGGCTTCGATTTTTCGAATGCCTCCAAAGCCTCCGACGCCGATCCGGCCGTAACGACTTCCGAGCCGCACTGTTGGAGCACCGCTCTCAGCAGATCGCGGGTATCCTCCTCATCATCCACAATCAGCACCCGCAAGTTATCCAATTGCGGCAGGCAAGCGAACGCCATACCGCCCCCGGTCGTCGGATGCCCATGCCCCTGCTTCTCCGCTTCGCGCCGCATCAACATCAGGGGAAGTTGCACCACGATGCGCGTTCCCCGCCCTTCGCCGTCGCTCTCGGCATGAACCGACCCGCCGTGCAGCTCGACGAGTTGGCGGACGATTGATAGTCCCAGCCCTAAACCGCCGTGCGCGCGCGTGCTCTTTTGATCGGCCTGGCGGAAACGGTCGAAGACGTGCGGCAGAAACTCCGAATCGATGCCTTTGCCGCTGTCGCTCACCGTGATCTCGACGTGCGAGTCGATGCGCTCCAGCCGGACTTGTACGCGCCCGCCTTTGGGCGTGAACTTGACGGCGTTGGTGAGTAGATTCCAGACCACCTGTTGCAGACGATCAGCGTCGCCGGAGACAGTCCCGACTTGCGTGTCGAGTAACACTTGTAAGCGGATGTTCTTTGCTTCCGCCGCCGGGAGCACGGCATCGGCAGCCGCTTCGATAACCTGCCCCAGCTCTATTGTGCTCACATCCAGGCGTAGCTTACCCGTGATAATGCGCGAGACATCCAGCAGGTCGTCAATAAGCTGAACCTGCGAACGGGCGTTGCGATGAATCGTATTGAGGGCGCGCGCGGTAGTCTCCTCGTCCAACTGCCCCGCGCCCAGCATACTTGTCCAGCCGAGGATGGCCGTCAGCGGCGTGCGCAGTTCGTGCGAGATCGTCGCCAGAAACTCATCTTTCAGGCTGTTCGATTCTTCGGCGGACTTGCGTGCTTCGCGCTCCTCGATTAAATGTACGCGCTCCTCTTCAGCTTGCCGCTCGGTGGTGATGTCGTGCATGACGACCACCGCGCCGAGCTTTTCCCCGCCCGCGCCGAAAAGCGCCCGACCGCTCGCCAACAGCCTGCGCCGCGCCCCGTGCTTCGGCGCAATTACCATCTCCGCGTTACGCACACGCTCACCCTCCAAAGCACGGAACAGCGGGATGTCCTCACGCGTCATGCGCGTTTCGCCGTCGGCCAAGAAAAGGTCGTAGTGTTCAGCCCAACGCTCGGCCGGTAGCGGCTCGTCGGGCAGCCCGTGGAACTCGCGCGTCGCGCGGTTGAAGAGGGAGAGCACGCCTTGCGCGTCGCAGGCCACGATGCCGTCCTCCACGTTCTCCAGCAATGCTTCTAAGAACTCCCTTTCCCTGTGCAGCGCGGCCTGGGCGCGCTCGCGTTCGGCGATCTCCGTGTTGAGCACGCCGATGGCGGCGGACAGCTTTCTGTTCGCCTCCGCCACCTCCTGAGCGCGGAAGTAGACCTCTGCCTCCATCTGATCCGACCGCGTGCGCAAATCTTTGTTGAATTGATCCTGCTCGATGCCTTCTTGTCTGAGGCGGACGAACTCGGTCACGTCTTCTACACGGTGGATGATATAAGCCGCTTGCCCATCAACGCCGAAGACCGGCGAGTTGATCGGACTCCAGTACCTTTCCTCGAAGCCACCGCCCTCCGCTTCCGTTCTGCGAATGTCGTACTTCTGAAACGCCATCGCATCGGGCACGCCGTTGCGCAACACCCTTTCGAGCGACGCGCGCAGGTTGGCAACGCCCTCCGCAGTCGGGTCGTCAGGGTTGTCGGGGAAGACATCGAAAATCCCCCGACCCAGAATCTCTTCGCGCTTGGTAAAGGTAGCTTGCAGGTAAGCATCGCTGGCCGCGACGATGCTGAGATCGGGGGCTAACACGAGGTACAGTCCGGGGGCGGACTCGAACAGCGCGCGGAAGTCTGGTGTCGAAATAGAAGTAGCACCCATAATCGAAGTTACATTCTAATCCTATCAGGAAAGCAGTTTATCGATGGACGCCTCTCAGGTGCGGGCTATGTTAACCCACTTTCAGAGGCCTGCGAAATCCTTAATTAAGGGGTAGAAGCATAACGGCGAGTATGATTGTGATCCACATTTCGGTTGATTCTAGTGAGGGCTGTTGCACGACAATGCTGGCCTCTTCACATTGCAATGAAGGTGTGAGGGTCGGCTCGCGGGCATATATAAAGAACGTGCCTCGTTGATCTCAGGCTGGTCGGCGGCGTATCAACAGGTCGAAGCCGTTCCCGGCGCAGGGTTCGGCTGGTTGGCGGCGAGATTGACGGCTACGCGCAAAGCACACGTTCCTTTAAATGTCCCGCACCGATCAACTCCCCCTGAATCCACGTGTAAGTTTTTTCCAGACCCTCTTCCAACGGAGTCCGCGGCTCCCAGCCGAGCGCCCAGCGCAGCCTCGTGTTATCGCTATTTCTGCCGCGCACGCCTTGAGGCTTCGACAGGTCATACCGCTTCTTGATCTTCTTGCCGGCGATGCGCGCGACGAGCGCGACGAGTTCGTTGATCGTGATCATTTTGTCTTGTCCGAGATTGAGCGGTTCGTGGTAGTCCGACTTCATTAATCTGGTAATGCCCTCGACACAATCGTCTATGTAACAGTAAGAGCGCGTCTGCTCTCCGTCGCCCCAGACTTCGATCTCGTCTACGTCGTCGGCCAGCGCGATCTTGCGACAAATCGCCGCCGGCGATTTTTCTCTTCCGCCGTCGAAGCTGCCGAGAGGGCCGTAGATGTTGTGGAAGCGAACGATGTAAGTTTTGAGTCCGTAGTCTTCGCGGTAATGCCGGCAGGCTCGCTCCGCATACAGTTTCTCCCAACCGTAACCGTCCTCGGCGTCGGCCGGATAGGCGTCTTCCTCTTTGAGGGGAAGGGCATCCGCGAGGCTCTGTCGGTAAGCGGGATAGACGCAGGCCGAAGACGTGAAGAGGAACTTTTCCAGATGATTCTTTTTCGCGGCCTCCAGCATGTGGATATTGATGAGAACATTATCGTGCACGATCTCGGCTTTATGACTTTCGATAAAACCGATCCCGCCCATGTTGGCCGCAAGATTGTAAACCTGCTCGACGCCCGACGTTGCGCGCAGGCAGTTTTCACTCCTTCTCAAATCCAGCAACTCAAACTCGTCCGCGCGGCTGGCTTCATATTCCGGGTACTTAATATCCACGCCCCGCACCCAGTAGCCTTCCGACTTCAAAGTCTTGACCAGATGGTGGCCGATAAAACCACCGGCTCCGGTCACAAGTATTTTTTTCGCCTTCGACATGACGCACCTACTTCGGGCTTCGCTTTCGTTCTTCACCTTTGTTAATCGGTGGACGCGCTGTGATTGAGTTTTTTGTACGTGCCCCACAGGAGATGAAGTGTTTTACTAAGCCGCCGTTCGAGGCGCGGGTAGCGACTGAAAAAGTCATACATCATGAGAACGATTTTCAGGAGTACACGTCTATCTCGATCCCCGCCGTTCTGCCCCTGCGCGCCGGACTCTAAACCGGCGTGATTAGGCGTAGACTCCAAAAAATCATTGATGTTTTTGTCGGAGAAGTATTTACCGTAAAGGTTTTTCTTGCTCTCTTTAATCATCAACCAGGCGCGCTGCTGTAAAGCTATGACCTCCGGTGAGGCGGCGGAAGTGTGCGCGATGCTGTTCGAGCCGTCGAGTCGAATCCTGTATTCGCAGACAGGTTTATCCAGTAGGGCGAAGTCCGGCTCGTGCGCCGCGAACAGGCGCAACACGAAGTCGTAATCTTCCAGCAGGGTGAAAGACTCGTCGAACTTCAACTCGGAGTTGCCGAGCCGCGCGCGGTCGATCACGTATGAGTGGATGGGCACGAAATTTTCGGTAAACAGATCGTTGAGCGTTCGACCCCACGCGAAGAAGTTATCTTTCTTGTGGGTGAACCAGTGGTCGTTTTCGTAGCCTATCTGCGCCCGGCGGCAACCGCCGACCGCCACCGCGCGTTCGCCGCCGATGAGTTGCCGGATCAACGTCGTGTACCCGTCGTGATACACGCAGTCGTCGTCGTCGAGGAAAGAGAGGTATCTGCCCGTCGCAGCCTCGATGCCGCGGTTCAGGAGAATGCTGCGCCCGTCGGTTCCTTCGGGTATCTGGACGGAGACGATTTTATACTTTGGCGAGACCTGCCACGGTTGGTGATCAAGCATGTCCGCGACCGTCTGCTTCAAATCATCGGTTCCGTTTTGCAGCACGATGATCGGTTCGAGATCAGACCAATTTTGGAGCGCGAGGGAAAAGAGCGCCTCCTCCAGAAAGTTAAGCCTCTCGCTTTGATGAAAGCGAACGATGACGCTGAGAGTGCTGTTATCAAAGAGGTGTGGCTTCGGTTTCTTGAGCGCGTCGTTCGGCTCCGCACCGATGACAGCAGGATTATTGTGAGTGGGAACTATTTTTAATGATTTCATCTGCTTGCCCTTCTGCGCTCAACTAAAACTCTGCTCCCCTTTGTCCCGGAGACCACCGCTTTGAAGCGAGAAACTTTGTCGCTACATCTCTGCTCAATGCTCGCCTGATAATTTGCGGATAACTCACCACCTCGGCGACGAAAAGTTAAAATGATTGTTGAAGTCAGGCTGGACGGATAAAATTTCGCTATCGCTGATACCGGCAGGATCAGGCAACGGCGGCAAATCAGCCTTGACCCGAAAATGACCGCGGCTGACGAGTTCTCGTTCAGCCCAACGAAGGAACTGCGAATTTTTCCATTTGCGCGCCAGGTATCTCCCCGACAGGAGAAACGTCGCGTCGGTGTTTGGGGCATACTCGCGCTCAAGCACGGCATGCCCGAATAACGCGTGCGGCGAGACCTTCACGGAGAACCCCGCCGCCCGGACGCGCCACGAGAGATCAACGTCTTCCAAGTACATGAAGAAGTTGGGGTCGAAGCCGCCGACCGTCTCGTATATCTCGCGGCGGATGAGCAGGCACGCGCCCGAAGCCCAGGAGGTTTCCAGCGTCACGGGGTCGTAAGCCTTGGCGTGTTCTTCCGGGAACTGGCGCGCTTCGAGCAGGCTGCCGGGCTGTGCCTTGCTGCTCGACAAGAGTTCGCCGAGCGCGCGGTGATGGATGATGCCGTCCGGGTTGACGCAGAGGAACCACTCGGTTTCGGGGTCGGCAAAAGCCTCCGACATCAAGAGGTTCATGGCGCGACCGAAACCGATATTGCCGTGGGAGGCGATGCGTGTCAGAGGAATGTCGGACTCCGGCCAGAGAGACTCCGCTCCGTTATCAATCGAATATAGACGGACGCTGATGTCCGGCTCGTTAAGGCGGCTCGCGGACAGTTCGATTGAGCGAAGCAACTGCGCGAGATGGGGGGGCGGATTATTGTAGGTCACGACCCCAATCGCCATCGTGCCGGAATTCCTCACCGGCTTAACCTCTCGCACGATTGCTCTCTTGGCTTGTTCGCCTCTCGATTGCGGAGGTGATAGCGCGCTCACCGTCTCCGCCTCGTCAGTTTCTACACTCGTCAGACTGATTTCCGGTTCGGCAAGCGGCCGGGAACTTCGACCATGCCAGTCGTGATGCCGTAACTTGCGCACCGGCCACGTGATGGTCGAACCGATTCTAAAGGCGCGCGAGCCGACCAGTTCCCGCGCGTATTTCTCAACCGCCGAGAGGCGTTGCGCCGTCGCCTCGAGTTGATAATTTGACGCTTCGAGTTGACGGCTGGACGCTTCGAGTTGGTAATTTGACTCTTCGAGTTGTCGGCTTGCCTCCTGAAACTGCCGGTCTTTCGCCGCGAGCAGGTCTTCCCGTGCAGCGGCCTGCCGTTCCAGTTCTTCTACTCTCTGCCGGTAAGCGTTTAAGGATTCGGCGAGTGATTGATGTTGTTGATCTCGACACTTGATTAGTTGCGCCAACTCCTGAAGCTGCCGCTCTTTGTCGAGCCATTGGCGCGCGATGATTTGGAATTGGGCTTCGGTCTCATCAAGCTGATCGCGGAGCGCCGAAGGCTGTGCCTCCGCCGCTTGAACATCCTTGAGCTTATCTCTAACTGTCACCATTTTTTTTCTCAACACCCATCAACAAGTCGCACACCGCCGGGCAATATTCATTCAGACACCCGGCAATCCTTTGCCCCTGTTCGGAGCGATGTCCGTCGTTCGATAGAAATCCGTCTGCCAGGGCAGCAGCGGCCTCACGACGCCCGGAACCGCGCCCACGTAATCCCCACGCGCCGACTCCCCTTCCGCACTTTCGACGACTTGAAACGTGACGACGTTCGGCTCTCGCGTGTGCAGGCGGAGGCCGGGGTGATATGACAAAACAGAGGCTTGCACCAGCAGACGCCCTTCGGAGAGCGTGTTGCCGGGTATCCACATTGTGCTGACGTAGCGACCCACGGGTCGCGGCTCACGCCGCCACTCCAGCCCGACATCGTGGACGGCGAACACATGCACGCCTTGCTCGTTGAACAGATCGAAGCTCGGAGTCAGTATTTGATCCGGTTGGAGCACTTCGTAGGTCATCTCGATCCCGACGGGGTTGCGGATGTCCACTTGCGATGCGGTGTCGCCTTCCTTCGTCCGCACCCGCACCCGGCGAATACGCACTACCTCGTTGCCGGGCGCGCTCTGCGGGTCAGGCCATTCACGCACGGCGGTCGTGACGTTCAAGCTCTCGCCCATGTAATCGTTGACCACTTCCAACGCCGCGCCGTCTTTCACGACGCGCCCCTTGTCCAGCAGGATGACCCGCTCGCACAGGCGAGTCACGGCCGCCATGCTGTGCGAGACGAACAGGATGGTGCGCCCCTGCTCCCTGATCTCGTTCACCTTGTCGATGCACTTCTGCTGAAACGAGATGTCGCCGACGGCCAGCACCTCGTCCATCGTCAATATCTCCGTATTGAGGTGCGCCGCGACCGAGAAGGCGAGGCGCAGATACATCCCGCTCGAATACCACTTCACGGGCAGATCGATAAACTGCTCGATCTCGGAGAAAGCGACGATCTCGTCGAACCTGCGTTGGAGCTCGGCGCGCTTGATCCCTAAGAGCGCGCCGTTCAAAAAGATGTTCTCGCGCCCGGAAAGGTCTGGATGAAATCCCGTGCCGACTTCGAGCAGGCTGCCGATTCTTCCGTACAGTTCAAAAGTGCCCGTGGTCGGTTCGACGATGCGCGAGAGGATTTTGAGCAGCGTTGACTTGCCCGCCCCGTTGTCGCCGATGAGACCGACGACCTCGCCCGGCTCGATCTCGAAGGAAACGTCTTTGAGCGCCCACAGTCTTTCCTCCGTCGCGGGCTGCGTGCCGCGACGCCGCACACGCCGAAAGGGCTTGACCATGGCCGCCGCCGCCGCCTCGCGAAACGTCATGTAAGCCGGGTGCAATCCCCCGGAGCCGTATTGCTTGCCGAGATTTTCAACTTTGATGATTGGTCTCATGGCAGCCTCAAATCAAATCGGCGAAGACGCGCTCCAATCGCCGGAACACGAGCGCGCCGACGGCGAGCATCGCGAACGATATTGCCGCCGCGAGGCCGAGCGCAGGCCAGTCGAACTCGCGCCCGACGAGCGCGGAACGAAAACCTTCGATCACGCCGGTCATCGGATTGAGCGTCAGCACCCAACGCCACTTCTCCGGCACGACGCTCTGCGGGTAGATGATCGGCGATGCGAACATCCAAATCTGTAAGACGAACGGCAGCGCGTGCCGGACATCCCGATACCGCACCGTCAAGGCCGAAATCAAAAGCCCCACGCCGACGGCCAACACGGTGCTGAGCAACACGAGCGGCAGCAGCATCAACAGGCTCCACGTCGGAGACAGGCCGTAGACGAACACCAACCCCAAGAGGATCACGGCGGCCACGGCGAGATCGACCAACCCCGCGCCGACGGCGGCGACCGGAATGATCATGCGCGGAAAATAGACTTTCGTGATAAGGGCGGAACTGCCGACGAGGCTGCCGCTACAGTTGTTGACCGCCCCGGCGAAAAACGTCCACGGCAATAATCCCGCATAGACGAAAACCGGGTACGGGATCCGGTCGGAAGGGACTCCGATGAAGATGCTGAAAAAGAGCGTGAAGACCAGCATCGTGACGAACGGTTGGATGATCGCCCACGCCGCCCCCATCGCCGTCTGCTTGTAGCGCACCTTGATGTCGCGCCACGTCAGGAAGTAGAGCAACTCGCGGTACGACCACAGCTCTCGAAAATTGAGCGACGGCCAACCCTTGCCGACAGCCGCCCCGCCCTTGATGAGCGGATGTTCCGGTAAAGCCGAAGAGGGATGCGTGGCGTGCTCCCGGCTCGTCGCCGGCGCGTGTCGCTGCGGGACGGCCGATGCCAGCACGCTCTCGTTACCAGTGATCCCCATTAGCTTGCTCTCAGCTGTAAACGCGCCGAACCCTGGCCGGTGCATTTCAAATTATTCTTCCTATGAAGCCGCTCGCCGCGCCGATCTCGTAGGCATACCACAATCCGAAGGCGATGCTCAGAACGCTCGCCGTCGCCTGCAAGGCGTAGCTCATCCGCGTGAGTTTGCGCGCGCCGAGCACGAAAGGCAGACCCACCAGACAGGACATCAACAGCATGCCGACGATAGAACCGAGACCGAAGACGGCGAGATACAGCAACCCGACGAGCGGGGATGCGATCTGCGTGAGCACCAGCAGCGTCAACGCCGCCGAACCCGCCAACCCGTGCATCGCGCCGACGAGCAGCGGTTTGAAGCCCACGCGTGTCACGGCGTGCGTGTGTGAGGGGACGGAGCCGGTATGCTCCGTCCCCTCTTCATGAAAGTGAATGTGCGCGTGCGGCTGGTCGTCGTGAACGTGCTCATGCACGTGTACATCCGCACGCCGCCGCAGCACGCGCACCAACGCGCTCAACCCCAACCCGATGATCATCAATGCGACGCCGAACTCCAGCCAGTCGGCGACGAGTTCGGGAATCGCCACGCGCAACGCGAGGACGACGATACCGACGGCGATCAGTGAAATTGTGTGCCCCGCTCCCCACAACGCGCCGACGAGCGCGGCGCGCAGCAAGTTGCGTTGTTCGCTCACGATGGTGGTCACGGCGACGATGTGGTCGGCTTCGGTGGCGTGCTTGAGTCCGAAGACCAGACCGAGGCCGAGCACCGCCCAAGCCCCCATCGAAGCCAGCGATTGCTCGCCGCCCGCCGCCGCCGTCTCGCCGCCGATGACGCGGGAATTCAGCAGGTCGCTCAGATGAATGCCCGCCTGTCCGAGGGCTTCGTAGCAGAGCGCCGCGCCGAGGCAAGCCACGACGAGTGCGCTCGCAACCGGCAGCACGCGCGCCAGTCCGTTGATCCTCGACCCCGCGCGATCCAGGATGAAGCGTCCGGCGTAAACAAACGCCAGCCCGATTGCCGTCAGCGTTCCGGCCAGCCCGATGCTGAAGGCGACGACGAGCAGCATGCCGTAGCCAACGCGGTGCAGCGAGATCGCCGACAGCAGCACGACCAACGCCGAAGGACAGGGCAGCAGGCCGCCCGAAATGCCGAGCGCGAGCAGGCTGCGCCACGTCACACGGCTGCCGTCGGTTCCGGGCGGCAGATGCGTGTGTGCCCGCCCGCCGCCGTGCGAGTGCGGCACGGTGGGGTCGCCGTCGTGCGTGTGCCCGTGCGCGTGCCCGTGTGTATGAGTGTGCGCCGCGTCGTGCGTGTGTTCATGCGCGTGCTCGTCTCCGTGCGTGTGGCCGTGATCATGCGATCTCAAACCGAGCGCGGCGAGGAGGCGGCTGGCGAATAAACTCAGTCCCATCACGAGCACGATCCCGCCCGAAACCACGCCGAGGATCGGGAACAAACGTTCGGGGACGATGTATTGAGAAGCGAACAGCGTTACGAGTCCGAGCGCGAAGACGCCCGCCGTGTGCGTGATGGTTACAGTGAGGCCGAGGAAGGCCGCATGCTTCGCCGTCCCGCGCGAGCCGACGAGGTACGCGCCCACCACCGTCTTGCCGTGGCCGGGGGAAAAGGCGTGCAGCGCGCCGAGGACGGCGGCGACGAGCAGGCCGAAAAGGGCGATGGTCGGCGTCAACTCCCGCACGCTGATCAATTCCGCGAAACGATCCCGCGCCTGCCCCAAAGGGCGACCGTCGCGTGTGCGCAGGGCGGCGGCATTCGCCGGAATCGCGCCCTGTGTGAACGAGAGTTCGACCGTGCGCTCATCGAGCGGCGCGGCCAGCAAGTCTTCCGGGTAAACTTTTAACTCGTCGGTCAAAGCAGAGCCGAAGGCGGTGCTGTCAAAAATGGAGACCCCCGCGGCGGGGACGACCACAGCCTCTCGCCAACCCGCGCGTTCGCGGTAATTGGTGTCCTCGAATTTGAGGCGGCGCGTTTGATTCGCCGTCGCGCTCGCGGCGGGCAACATGCCCGCGAAGTCACACTCGATGCGGAGCGTGGGCAGGCCGCCCGCGCCCTCCGGCAGCGAAATCCTGCGCGCGACCACTTGCAGCGGCACGCGCTCGCCGTCAATCGTGAGCAACAGCCCGTCGGCGTAGCGCGCGGCGGCTCGTTCGACGTAAGTTTCCAACTCCGCCCCGGAGGCTTGATTTCCGTTGCCGCCCATCGCCTGCAACTCTTGAAACGTGGGAATCTCCGCCATGTCAACGACGTAACGAATCTGGACGCGACTCGTGCCGACTTCGAGACGGGAGAAGTGATTGATCGTGAATTGCCCAAGCGGGTGAGCGACGGCCGCGCCTGCCAACGCCATCACGAGCAGCATGACGGAGCAGGTTATTTTGGCGGCGCGACGTGCGCGTGCCGGTTGCGAACGGTGGAACATCAATGGCACCTCAACCCATCAGGCGGCGAGAGAGCGCAACGCCTGACGCGCCACGTCTGCCTGTAGTACGTCGAATGAAGGATTGAGCTTGAGCGCGAGTTGCAAGTGTTTCGCGGCGGCGCGGCGTTCGCCGAGCGCGCGATAGATCATCCCCGCGTGATAGTTGATAGCGGCGTCGCGCGTGCCGAGCCGGAGCGCGTCGTCGATGGCGGTTTTGGCCTCGGCGTACTGCCCCTTTTTGTAGAGACACCAGGCCAGCGCGTCGCTCGTGTAAATGTCCGCGCGCGTCTCGCGCTCACGACGCGCGACGGCGAGAGCCTCGTCGAGTTTTATGTCGTGGTCAGCCCAGAAGAGGGCGAGTTGACGCGAGTATGTGCCGCCCGAAGCTCCCGTGCTCTCGACGAATTCGACTAACTCAAACTGCTTTTTCGCATCTTCCGTGCGCCCCGACTTGGTATAAATGTCGCCGAGCGCAATCGCGGTTTCCGGAGCCGGGACGCGCTCCTGTGCGCGTTTGTAAAACTCTACCGCCCCCTCCGTGTCGTTCGCGGCAAGACGCGCGCGCGCTTTGGCGGCGAGCGCGAGGTGATAGTCCGGGAATAAGAAGAGCGCGTGGTCGTACTCGCGTTCCGCCTCGGCACGCTTGCCCGCGTTCATCAACTCGTCGCCCAAGTGAACGCGGCACCACGCAACCGATTCCGGGTCGCCCGGATTGGCCGACTGAACGGCGAGACGCATCGCTTCTATCGCGCCCTCCGTGTCTCCGTAGAGCGAGCGCAGATAGGAAGCGCGGGCGTATGAAGCGGTGTAAGGGCGCACGTCGAGCATGGCTTGCACAGCCACTTTAGCTTCGTCGTACCGCCCCAGTTCGACGAGCGCATCGACGACCGCGCCGTATGCCTCGTAGTCCTTCGGCTTCTGCTGCACGGCGCGACGCGCCACCGGCAGGGCTTCGTTAAAACGATGATAGGCGAGCAGCAGATAAGCCTGCATTCTGGTCGCGTCGTGATTGTCGGGCGCAACCTCGAACGAGCGTTTGAGCGCGGCTTCAACCCGCGCGTAATAGCCGAAATCGCCGGTTTCGCGCGCCTTCTGCGTGTAGGCGGAGGCGAGTAGATTGTAACCTTCGGGAGATTTCGGAGCGCGTGTGATGATAGCCTGTGCCATGCTGAGATGGCGGTCGGCGGGCGTCGCGCGTTGGTCGAGAGCGAGTTCCTCCGGCGGTTGCGGCGAGCCTTGCGGAGCCGGCTGCTTCGTCACGGCACGGATGCCTATCACGACGGCTATGACCGCGATGATGATCCCCGCGATGGTCGGGAGCTTCTTCGACATATACTTATTCCTGCTGTCGTCAAGATGCGGAAGGCAGGAGCCGGATCACTAAGTGATCCGGCTCCTGCGCTGGTGTCGGCAAGCGATTGACTGTACGCGCGCGCCGACATGGTGGTCATGTGTTTCGCACGCTTGCCGGCGTGCCGCCTGTCCGGGTGCGCTTACGGTCTGGGTGTCGGCGAAGCCGTCGCGACAGCCGCCGCATTTGTATCGGTCGTGCCCACGGCGGTACTCGTCGGCGAGTCGTAGCCGGAGCGCGGCGTAGCCAGATACGGGAAGACCGTCAGGAACGGCACGTCGTTTTGATTAACGCCGTCGCCGAGTTGGTTATTCGGCGCGACGTTGAAGCCCGTTACCAGCACGCCCGCCAGCACACGCAACTCAATATCAACCACGTCGTCGCCCACGCGACGGCCGTTCGGGAAACCGGCGTTATCGCCACCGAGCACGCCGAGGCGATTGGCCGTGCCGGCCGCGCTCGCCGTGCCCGCAGTGGGCGGAATAGCCAGGTTCAAGCGCAGGCGTTCCTGCGGAACCGTGTTGGCCGGTTGGTTAGCATAGGCCGCGACGCTCGGGTTTCCGGAGATATTGGTTTGGAGATTGAGTCCCGGAAGACCTGTCAAGAAGGTATTCGCAACGTCGCTGCGCGGCGGCGCGGGAGCGTCGAAGCTCGGATACAAATCAAACTGCTTGCCCGGCGAACCGGCCGCGCCCGCATACCCGAACAGCCTGCCCGGTTCCGGATTGAGAATGAAGTTGAGGAACTGCGCGTCCATTCCCGGCAGCGAGGCATTAAATCTGTCTTTCATGCCGAGCGGAATCAGAACCTCGTTGACGAGCGGGTTGCCGAGGCGCGAGACCTGAACAAAATTTCCGGAGAATGCGACGCTGCCGCTGCGATCTTCGGCAAAGGCGATCATCGCCGTGCGGCTGGATGCGGAGTAAACCGAAATGACGGCGTTCGGATCGCTGACGTTGGTCGGAAGCGCGCCGTTTGCGGTCACGGCGACAATCGGCACCTGAATGGCGATGGTGCTCACGTTGAAGCCCGCCGTCCCGTCCACACCGGCCGTGTTCGTCCGCGGAATCAAATGAGCCGAGTTGAAGGGTCGCAGGCCGAAGAGATCGAAAGCCGAACCCACGTCAACGAAGAAGCCTTCTTCGCGTTGACCCGCGAAGACCAACGCTTCGCCGGACGTGGTGCCCACGGGGGTAACCGCCGGTTGACCGAGGTTCGCTTCGTAGTTCGGCGTCGAACGCGGGCCGACGTTGACCGGCGGAACGACGAACGGGAAGCCCGCCGGCGATCCGGCGGCGGGGCCGGCTAAGGGCGTGACGATGTTCGTCGTGGTGTTGGGCGCGTTCCCTCTAATGACGCTGATCGAATAGAACTGTTTGATGTTCAAATCAGGATCGTTGAGCGAGGTGACCGGCCCCGTGTTGTAAAGGAAAGTGTTGGGATTGCCCACGACCGTGCGGAAACGGAAGATGTACTGAATATCCGTCACGGCGTCCCCGTTGTTGTCGATTCTCATCGCATACTGGATGTTATCGTCGAAACGGTAGAAGTTAGGGCCGCCCTGCGGCAGCTGGAACGGAATGAAGTTCATGATCAAGTTGACCCGCGTCGGGTTGTTCGGATCAACGAACGCATAAACGTCCGTGCCGTCGGCCATCGGGTCAACCGAGGTGGACGGCGCTTCGCGGTGGCTCGATGCGCGGACAGTACTGTTGAATGTTCCGCCGGCAAGCATTGAAAATGCCAGCAGGCCGACATAGGCCGCTCGCAAGAATCTTCGCATAGTGATTACTCTCCCTGTCATAGCGCCCGTCTCATACTTTGGTCGGCGCGCGCCGGGCTGGTTAAGGCGCACCGCATAACTTTTTGCGTCTCAAGGAACGGAAACACTTGTTCCCTCAACGGTCTGTAAACTTGCCGGTAATATCTTTCTTCCGTATTTCACATAGATAGTCTTTGAGTACTGCGAGGAAGGGTTCCCGTCGGTACAAGACGCAAGTTGAAATTTAGGGACGATGAAGTATAAAACGGCGTGACTCCGCTTTACTGTCCGCAGGAAGATGCAGGCTTGTCGGGGAATCTACGGACGGCGGGAGATGTGTTTGACAAGGTTACGGGACAAGCTACTGATAAAATCATGCCGGTCGTCGAATTTGCACGACACATTTTTCAGCATGTTCGTTGTTCCGGCTCTCATACCGGGGGAGACTATCGAGAGTGTCGAGTTTCACAGAGGATTTGACCATTCGCCCGCTCAATTCGGAAGATGCTTCCGACCTCTCCGCGTTGCTGCTGGCTCAAACTCCGGCCTATGTGCGTTTCTTTACCCCGTTCAACTTTGATCTTCCTTCCATCGCCGCACTGCTGGCAGAGGAGGGTGCGGATGTCTTCATGGGTATGTACCGGCAGGATCGCCTGATCGGTTTTTTCATGTTGCGGGGTTGGAACAGCGGCTATGAGATTCCCGCTTACGGCGTCTTGATAGACGAAAAATATAGCGGCTACGGGTTGACGCGTCTGTCCCTGAAATTGGCTAAAAGCATTTGTAAGCTGCGCCGCGTGCCGCGAATTATGTTGAAGGTCAACGTCGATAATACAATCGCCAAAAGACTTTTCGAAGAGGCCGGTTTCACCCAAACCGGAGTTGACGCTCAGACCGGCAACCTGATCTATCACTTTGATTTCAGACACCACTAACCGGATTGCGCGAATCGGATTTTGGTTGGGCGATGCTTCCGCGGAGCATGGAGGCATCGCGCCTTACGCCGAGCGCGTGCTCACGTCTCTGGTGAGTAACGCCGAACCCGGCTGGCGCATCGTCCTGCTGTGCGCGGGCGTTCCGACCGTTACTATTGAACAACTCGCAAGCGTTCATCCGGGTCTGTTGGAAATCGAGTTGCTGCCCCGTCCTCCGGCGGACGCGCAGCCGCGACCCCTCGATAAAATCGGCGCGCGCTTCCGCCGTGATAAAACCCCTCAACCATCGTGGGGCTATCTGCAAGATTGGCTCGCCCGTCTCGAACTCGACCTGCTTCATTTTCCGACCCAGACCTTGCTCCACCCCGACATGCAAACGCCGTATTGCCTGACGATGTACGGCGTGCAGGAGTTGCCGCACCTTGTGCCGCCCGTGCCTCACATCATCACCATGCACGACGTGCAGGAATTGCACTTCCCGGAAAACTTCACCCCCGCGCAGAGGGCGATCCGCGCCGTGCAATACTGGAAGGCGGTCGAAAAAGCGGGCGTGGTGGTCGTCTCTTTCGAGCACGTCAAACAAGACTTGATCAAATACTTCGGGCTGCCGGAAGACAAAGTTCGCGTCTGCCCGATTCCCTTCCGCGACATCTCCCTACCGAAAGCGACGCCCGCCGCCGCTGAGTCTTATGCCCGCAAATACGAAGCCTGGACGCCTTTCCTGCTCTACCCGGCGCACACCTGGCGGCACAAAAATCATTTCCGATTGCTTCAAGCCTTGCGAGTGTTGCGCCACGATAGCGGGCAAAACTTAAAGCTGATTTGCACGGGGGGCACGGCACACCATTATCACGCGGAGGTCTTGGCGCAGGTTGACGAGATGAAGTTGAACGATGCGGTTCTCTTCGCCGGAATCGTCCCGGAAGACGAACTGCGTTGGCTCTATGAACAGGCCGCGCTGGTGACGATTCCCACGAAATACGAAGCGGGCAGCTTCCCTTTATACGAGGCGATGCTGCTCGGTAGCCCCGTGATCTGTTCGCACGTCACCTCGTTGCCGGAAACAATCGGCGACCGCCGCTTCGTCTTTGACCCTGATGACGGCGAATCTTTAGCGAGCCTTATTTTTCGGATGCTGACGGACAGAGTCTTCCGGCAGGAGAACCTCGCCAACAGCGCGAAGCAAGCCGAGCGGTTGCGGAGAGTCAACGCGGCCGCACACTTCTACGACGCCTACCGCCGACTGTTGGCAACGCCGCCAAGTTCGACTTGATTATTTCTTTCAGAGACTAAGAAGCTGTTTGAACGAGTCCCGTGAGGGACGATTGCTAATAGCCCGGCACTTTAGTGCCGGGGATCAGGCAGCAGGATACAGTGTGAGTCCCGGAGGGACGATTGAATAATGATGACCATTCAATCGTCCCTCCGGGACTCCATGTCAAATGCACGTTCACCATCCCGGCCATCAATGGCCGGGCTATGATCAAATGTCCCTGCGGGACAAATACAGCTTTACTTTTCAAACAGCTTCTATGAAATTCGCGTCGAACTTGATCGAAGATAATGGAAACTTCTTTGATCGAAGATAATGGAAACTTCAACGTAAATATTCTTCTATCAATCGAGGGAGGGCTTCGATGAGGGCGTCGTCTTTTTGGCGCGCGCTCTGGCCGCCCCCTTCAAAGTTGGCGACGACGTAATCGAGATAGGTCTTCTGAATTTTATCGTTCCCGAAGCATTTAATGTTGAAGACGTAATCGGCGAGAATCGGGTAATCGAGTTCATACCGCCCGATCTCGTCGAAGATGGCTCTTTCATAAAAGATCGCCTGATGACAGATGTTGTATGTCTCAAGTCTCGACTTGTTGAACTCGCCGCCATAGATGAAAGCCTCGTCCACCCAATACACGTTTCCGTAAATGAACGCGAGTTCGCCGTCGGGCATCAACGCGGCGAGATTTCCGAGGGCGTTGGCGCGCAAGGTATCGCCCGCGCCGAGGAAATAGATGTACTTGCCGCGCGCCATCTCGATGCCTTTGTTCATGCCGTCGTATACGCCTCGATCAGGCTCGGAGACGAATTTGATGCGGCCGTCGAACCGCTGGATTTCGCTTTGCGTGCCGTCGTTCGATTCACCGTCAATGACGATGTACTCGAATAAGTTGCTGTCCTGTGCGAGAACGGAGTTGATCGTCCGCACAACCTTCGGCGCGCAGTTGTAAGTGGGGGTGATAATCGAGAAAAGTTTCTGCTCCATGTTTATTCCGTAGAAGCGCCCGCGCGGGGTTTGATCTCGTAATGGTAAATGAGGTTGCCGCTCGCCGCCTCAACGCCGGTTTGCACGAAACCCGTCTTCCTCGCCACGCCTTTGGCGGAGATATTGTCGGGGTGCATTTTGATCATCAGGCGCGACACGTTTCGCAGGCGGCAAATCACTTTGGCCGTGTCCAGCGCAGCCATCTCCAAACCGTGTCCGCGGTATTGCTCGTCGATCAGGATGCCGAAAGCGGGCACTTCATACCCTTCGTTCCACCCGCGCAGCATAAAGAACCCGACGATCCCCTCCCGCCAGAATAAGCCCATAAACACGTCTCGACCTTGATGCGCGAGCGCGTGGGCTATCGCCGGCTCGTCGTAGCCGAACGGGTGGAAGAAACGCGCATAAGCGGGCGGCTGTGCGCGGAGCCATTGCGACAGAGCGGCGGCGTCTTCAACCCGCAGCGGACGAAACATCAGATTCGCGATCTCCATTGCTCAAGTCTACCAAATCACGATGGCCGTTATCTCGAACACGTTGATCAGCAAAGGCACTCACGCAACGCGCTCGCGATGTATGCGATGTCGTCAACCGTGAGTAAAGCCGACGACGGCAGGTTAATTCCGCGTGCTGCCAGATCGGTGGTGACGGGGAGCGTCGAGTCGCCGTCGCGCCGGTAGTACGGAGGCAGATGGTGCATCGGGTGGAAGAAGGGTCTCGTTTCGATCCCTTGTCCCAGCAGCCGGGTCATTATTTGGTCTCGATCAAACTCTTCCGGGAGGCAGACGGAGTAGAGCCAGTAGACGCTCTTAGCCCAGACGGCCTCAGGCGGAGTTACGACCGGCAGCGACCGCAACGCCTCGTCGTACAGCGCGGCCACTTCGCGTTTTCTTTCGATGAACCACTCGATGCGCTCTAACTGCGCCAGCCCGATGGCCGCCTGAATGTTCGTCATGCGATAGTTATATCCGACGATGGGAAACCAGTAGCGGCGCGCCGAGTCCATCCCCTGCCCTTTCAGCAGGCGAATTTTATCGGCCAGCGCTTTGTCGTTCGTGGTAATCATCCCGCCCTCGCCGGTCGTGATGATTTTGTTGCCGAAGAAACTAAAGACGCCGACATCGCCCAGGCCGCCGACCCGTCGCCCCTTGTATTCAGCCCCGTGCGCCTCGGCGGCATCTTCGACGACGTGCAGATTATGCGCGCTCGCCAGTTCGAGGATCGGATCGAGGTCGGCGGGATGCCCGTAGAGGTGAACCGGCAAGATCGCTTTCGTCGCGGGAGAGATTTTGCGGGCGACATCCTGCGGGTCGAGCGTCCAGGTTATTGCATCAACGTCGGCGAGCACCGGCTTCGCGCCGCAGTAAGTCACGGCGTTGGCCGAGGCTACATACGTCAGGTCGGGCACGATGACTTCATCGCCTGCGCCTATGCCGAGCGCAAGAAGCGCGACGTGCAAACCGGCTGTGCCGTTCGATACCGCGACGGCGTGCTCGACGCCGCAAAAGGCCGCGAACTCCCTTTCAAAGTCGTCCACATACTTGCCGCTGCCGGAAATCCATCCCGTGTCGAGGCAGTCCATGACGTACTTCTTTTCGTTGCCGTCCAGCGACGTTTCGGCGACGGGAATGAATCCACGCCTCCTCGTCTCGACTCTTTCAGCCACCTGCTCCCGCAACATCAACGCGCTCATGATCTCTCCAAATCTCTCCCGCGAGGCATCCTTCGGCCTAGTTCACAGCACGGATTCAAAGGACTCCAAATATTCTCGCGCGACGTGATTCAGCGTGCGCGAGTCGATAAACTTTTTCGCCTCGGCGGTGCGTCGCCCGGACTCTCTCAGATTTCCGAAGTGTTTACAGAGCGCGTCTGCCAACGACTGCGGCGAGTAGGGGTCGAAGGTTAAAGCGAGCCTGTCGTCCGTTCCGAGCCTTTCCACAAATTGAGGAATGTTGGAACAAATGATGGGCTTTTCGTAATACATCGCGTCGAAGATCATGGAATTGAAACCGGCTTCGCTGATGGAGGCCGTCACCACCGCCGAAGCATTTTGATAAAGTGCGGGGATGTCTTCGTCTCTCACATAACCGAGGCTCAACACGTCGCGCCCGACTTCCAACCCGTGCAGGTTGCCGCCGGGTAACGTCTCCGTGAGCGGCCCGGCGACGACGAGCGCGAGATTCGTGTCCATTCTTTTTTTAAACAGGGCGAAGCCTTCGACAATCGTCTCCACGCGTTTATGTCTGGCAGCCCAGCCCAAAGTGAACACATAGTCAGTCTTGATGCCGTACCGGCCGAGGACGCCCGGCGTTTGCCCGTATGACCCGACGCTCGCGGGCGGCGTCAGATAGATGCGCCGCGTGCGCCCCGGCGGCAAATCGTAAATTCT
>DASQNL010000564.1:0-6479 GCA_035644995.1 Pyrinomonadaceae bacterium
GCGCGCGGGAATTTGATCTCGAACGGAGAATGAAACCATGCGGAATAAACGTCTTGTTTTTGTGATGTGCGGCGCGGTGGTGTTCGGATTGGTCGCGGCCTTCTCGGTGAGCCGATACCTGTCCGGGACGCAAGCCTACGCGAAGAATCTGAACTCGGTCGTCGTCGCCAAGGTGGACATTCAGCCGGGCGAGAAGATCGTCGTGGAGCAACTCCAGAGCGTGCAGTTTCCCAGTAACGCCATGCCCGACGGGACGTTCCAGACGGTTGATAAACTCGTCGGCCGCGTGGCCGTCGTCCAGATCGCGGCGCGCGAACCCGTCACCGATTATAAGCTCGCGCCGGAAGGCTCGGCGGGCGGCCTCTCCGCCGTCATCCCCGAAGGTTACCGCGCGATGACCGTCAAGGTTGACGACGTGGTGGGCATCTCCGGCTTCGTCATGCCGGGCGCGCTCGTGGACGTGGTGGTCGTGATCAATCCGGTTGAGAACAACGGGCGCGAGAACCCGATCTCGAAGATCGTCTTGCAGAACATCAAGGTGCTCGCCAACGGGCAGAACATCGACCGCCCGAAGAACGACCGCGAGCCGGAGAGCGTGAAGGCCGTGACGCTGCAAGTCACGCCCGATCAGGCCGAGAAGCTCGCGCTCGCGTCGAGCGAAGGCAAGCTCCAACTCGTCATGCGCAACTCCGTGGATCAGGGCGACGAGCAGACGCTCGGCGTGGACAAACGCATCCTCCTCGGCGGCGAACGCGCCAAACCCGTGCCCGACGCCGGTTCGCTCAAGAGCGAGCAGCCGCAGCAGCAGCAGCAGACGCAACCGGCCGCGCCCGTCTTCCGACGTTATCCGCGCGCCGACAACAGCAGCAGGAGCGGCAACGGCGTCCCCGCCCCGCAGGCGGCCAATCCCCCGGCCGCCCCTGCTCCCGCTGCTCCCCCCCGCTCCTCGGTCGAAGTGATCGAAGGCGCGAAGAAACGAAACGTAGATTTTCCCCAGTAAGCGAATTGTCCGTTGTCAGTGGTCAGTTGTCCGTTGCATGTGGCTGATAGAGTTGCCGCCTGAAGATGGATGCTGACCTCTGATAACACGAAAACAACTGACCACTGACAACTGACCACTGACAAGTTTCCCAAAGGAGTCCAATCATGCAGACCCGTCGGCTTATCCCTTTTTTCATCGCGATGCTGTGCGCCTCGCTCATGTTCGGCGTCACGGGCGCGGCGCAGGCGCAAGAGATCAGCGTGAGCGCGACGTTCGCGAATCCGCAGAAAGACCCCGTGGCGATCAACGTGCTGGTCGGCCAGTCGCGCGTGATTAACTTCGACCGCAAGATCGGACGCTTCTCGGTGTCGAACCCGGAAGTGGCCGAGGCCGTGCTGGTCGCGCCGGATCAGGTGCTCGTCAACGGCAAGGCGTTCGGGCAAGTCAACTTCATCGCGTGGGAGAAGGATTCGGGCAAGTTCGTCGTCTTCGACGTGTACGTGCGCGCCAACCTCTCGCTGATCGATTCGCAGATTCGCGCGCTCTTTCCGCGCGACAACATCAGCCTCAGCCAGGCCAACGGGTCGGTCGTCATTTCGGGCAGCGTCGCGCAGCCGCAGACCTCGGCGCAGATCGAAGCGGTGGTGAAGGCCGCCGGGTTCCAGACGGTGAACATGCTGGCCTCGCCGGTGAAGAACATGGCGCAGGTGCAGTTGTCGGTGCGGGTCGCGGAAGTGAGCCGCACGAAACTGCGCGAGTTGGGTTCATCGTGGGCTTCGTCGAACAACGGCACGAGCGTCTCGGCGACGAACAGCCTCGCCTCCCTGTTCGAGACGGCGAATTTGTTCATCTCCAACACCGGCCTCGGCTCGGCGGCCTCCATCCGCGCGCTGCAAACCTCCGGCGCGATCCGCTCTCTGGCCGAACCGAACGTGATCGCGATGAACGGCCAGCAGGCCAGCTTTCTGGCGGGCGGCGAGTTTCCGATTCCGGTCATCCAGTCGGACGGCCAACGCGTCAACGTGACGGTGGTCTTCAAAGAATACGGCGTGCGTCTGAACTTCAAACCGACCATCATTGACGAGGATCACATCCAGTTGGAACTCGAACCCGAAGTTTCGACCATCGACTTCCAGAACGGCGTCAAGTTTCAAGGCTACCTGATCCCCGCCTTGAAGACGCGCCGCGCCAAGACGGGCATCGAACTGCGCGACGGGCAGAGCTTCGCCCTCGCCGGTCTGTTGGACAACAGCGAATCGAGCACGCTCTCGAAAGTGCCCGGCCTCGGCAACATCCCCATCCTCGGCGCGCTGTTCAAATCGAAATCGTTCGAGAAGCGAGAGACGGAACTCGTCTTCTTCTGCACGGCGAACATCATCAAGCCGGTCAACCGCGACGACCTGCCCGCCACGCGCGGCCTCGACGGGTTGAAGAAAGGCTCGCCGCTAGGGCTGGAGCCGCAGGGCGAAGGCATCAAGGGCGCGAGCGGTTATTCGACGGGCAGCGAAGGCGCGAAAGCGACGACCACGACCGACGGTAAAACGACCGCCGACAGTAAAGCGATGACCGTCACGGACGCCAACGTCAAAGCTAACGCCGCGAGCGTCAGCGCGACGGTCGCCGCGCCTCCCGCGCCGGGCGACGCGAACAACGCCGCCACGGGGGTCGCGCCCGCGAACGATGTCGTGCGCGAAGAGAAGGACGCGTCGAAGGAATCCGCGCGGGCGGCGGTGAAAGAGCAGGCCGCGAACGGGTCGCCGGAGTTGCCGCCCGTGGGGCGCGCGGCGCACCTCGCCCTGTCGGATTATTTCAGCCGGCTGGGGAGCGCGCACGCGGCCACCGCGAAGGTCAGCGTGAAGCAGTAGCCATGTGGTGCGGCGGGTGTGAGCAAAACGCCTCGTCGTGGGGAAAGCGTCGGTCGAGAGGAGCAGGGCGATGATGAGAACGTGTGAGCGGCAGAGTGCAACGGAGCGTCGGGGCGAGCGCGGGTCGGTGCTGGCGATTAGCGCCTTCGGCATGCTTGCCTTTCTCCTCGCCACCGGCCTGTGCATAGACATCAGCCACTTCTACCTCGTGCGCGGCGAGTTGCAGAACGCCGCCGATGCCGCCGCGCTCGCGGGCGCGACCGCTTTGAACTCCGACGACGGCGGCATCACGAAAGCGGCCGACTACGCCGTTCAGGCTTTGAACAAGTACGAGTTCAACAAGAAGGGCGTCGAGATTCCGCGCTCGAACGTGTTGTTCGCGAAAAATCTGAACGGGCCGTATGTGAGCGAGGCGACGGCGAAGGGGCAGGCGAAAGACATCCGCTTCGTGCAGGTCGTGATTCCGCCCGCCGCCGTGAGCACGACGTTCGCCGCGCCCATCCTCGGCGCGTCGCGCAACGTCACGGCCGACGCCACGGCCGGGATGAGCGTCTCGCTCAATAAGTTCTGCGACTACATCCCCGTCACCGCCATTGATTCCGACGGCGTCTACTTCGTGGCGGGGCAGACCTACACGATCCGCCGTCCGCCGGGCGGCGCGATCACGCCGGGCAACTACCAGATTCTCGCCATCGACGGGCCGGGCGCGAGCGACGACCGCATCGGGCTGGGCAAGGGCGTCAGGAATTGCCTCGGCGCGGGTTCCAACGTGCAGACCAAGCCGGGCGTCTCGTCGGGCGCGGTCAGTCAGGGCATCAACACGCGCTTCGGCGAATACGGCGGCGGTCTCGACCCGGCCGACTATCCGCCCGATGAGAACGTGCAGGAGAACATCAACTACCAGCAGTACCTCGACGCGCAGCAGGCCATCGACGCCGACCGGAATCCCGCCGGGGGCACGTTTCAAGCGCCGTCGCGCGGAGCGGCGGAACGCGGCCGCCGCGTCGTGCTCATCCCGATCATCCGCGAGGCTGAGTTCAACACGGGGCGCGATACCGTGCGGATAGATCGCTTCGCGGCCTTCTTCCTGCAAACGAAAGTGTCGGGCGGCAACGGCGGCGACATCAAGGCCGAGTACATCGGCATCCGCACCGTCATCGGTCGCGGCGGCTACGATCCTTCGGGCGGCGCGACCAGCCCCGAACTCACCATCCCCGTTCTTTATCGCTAAGAGGACGCTTCCGCGATGCACATCAAGGCGCAGCCCAATCAACCATCCGCCCGCCGCGCCCGCGCCTTCGCGTGGGGCGACGAACGCGGCTCGCAACTCGTCGAACTCGCCATCGTCATGCCGCTCATGCTCCTGCTGCTGGGCGCAACCGCCGAGTTCGGCCGTTACTTCTACACCTACACGACGCTGCTCAAAGGCACGCGCGCCGCCGCGCGCTACCTCGTCAGTCAACCGCCGGGCGCGGGCGATGCGGCGGCGCGCAACCTGCTCGTCTACGGCAACACGGCGGGCACGGGCGCGCCGGTCGCCGACGGCCTGACGACCGCCAACGTCAAGATCACGCCGACCAAGACCGGCAACACCACGCAAACCACGACGGTCGAGATTCAGAATTTCATTTACGTCCCCGTCTTCGATCTCGGCAAGCTCACACGCAGTTCCAAGCTCTCGCTCAGCGTCAACGTCGGGGCGAGAAGCACGATGCGGCAGATCACGCAATAGAAAGAGCGGGAGGAGAGCATGACGGCGATGCGCGCAAAAAATATGAAGGGCGACGAACGCGGGGCTGCGCTCCTTGAGTTTGCCATCGGCGCGACCATCTTCGTCTCCGCCATGTTCGGCGTGCTCGAAGTGGGGCGGATGCTCTGGATACACAACTCGCTCGTTGACGCCACGCGCCGCGCCGCGCGCTACGCCGTCAATCAGGGCATGAGCGCGCAGGCGCAGACCGGGGCGAAGAACATGGCCGTCTACGGCAACGCGGCGGCCACGGGTCAACCGCTCGTGCAAGACCTCACGGTTTCGCAGGTCAAGCTCACTTATCAGGACTTTGAACTCGGCGGCGGCACCGTGACCGCCGAGATCGAAAACTACGACTTCAAATTGACGCTCCCGCTCGTCGGCAAGACGATGCGCCTGCCCACGTACAAAACTTCCCTGACGGCCGAGAACGCGGGCTACGTGCCCACCGTCATCCCTTGAACGGCGGCGGCCGTCGGCTAACGCAACGCTAATTCCGGTTCGGCTAATTCACACGAGAGAACGGCACCCATGAATCAACTGTCATTCGTCATCCTCAGCACCGGCCTCGACTCGCTCAAAGAGTTGCGCGGCGCGCTCGCCTCGAACGAGCGCACGCGCCTGCTCGCGGGCGGCGACGACGCCGCACAACTCTTTCCGGAGATCGTTCGTCTCCGGCCGAGCGCGGCCATCATCACGCTCGGCGCCGAGGTCGAACCGACGCTGAAGTTCGTCGAACGACTCGCCGCCGAATGCCCGCAGACGGCCATCATCTGCGCCTCGCGCGACGCCTCGCCCGACCTCATCCTGCGCAGCTACCGCGCCGGGGCGCGCGACTTCCTGCGCCTGCCCGTCATCCACGAAGAGTTTCAGACGGTCATCGAGCGCACCGCCGAATTTTGCTCCACGCTGGTGGCCGCGCCGAAGAAGCGCGGCCGCGCCGTCGCGGTCTTTTCGAGCAAGGGCGGGTGTGGCACGTCGTTCATCGCCACGAACCTCGCCGCCGCGCTCGACGCGCCGACCGTCCTCGTCGATCTCAATTTACAGGCGGGCGACCTCTCCCTGTTTCTCGGCCTCGAACCGAAATTCTCCATCGCCGACCTCGTCGAGAACCGCGCGCGCATCGACGACTCGCTGTTGAAAAGCTACGTCGTGCCGCACACGCCGAACCTCTCGCTCCTGGCCGCGCCGCGTGAAGCCGACCTCGCCGACGACATCGAACCCGAACACATCTTCGAGGTGCTCGAACTCTTGCGCGAACGCTACGACTACGTCGTCATCGACCCGCAGCACACCTTCGATTCCATCACGCTCTCCGCGCTCGATCAGGCCGACGAGGTGGTGCTCGTCCTGACGCTCGATATTCCCGCCATCCGCAGCACGCAGCGCGCCCTCGCCCTCTTCGACCGCCTCGGCTACCCGCGCCACAAGGTGCGGATCGTCGTCAACCGTTGGAGCAAGCAGATCGATCTCGACCTCCGGCAGGTCGAAAGATTCCTGGGCGAGCGCGTCACGGGCTACGTGCAGAGCGACTACAACACGGCCGTCAATTCGATCAACCTCGGCGAGCCGCTCGTCAAGTCAGACCCGGCCTCGCGCATCGCCGCGGAGATTCGCCACATCGCGGCGAGCATCACGGGCGCAAGCGTCGAGTCGGAAATCAAAGAGCCGCGCAAAGGGTTGTGGGGCGCGATCTTCGGCCGCCCCGTCGGCGCGATCTCGAACGCCGGATTGCGCACGCGCCTCGACAAAGAGAAGGCGACCGCCGCCGTCTGACGCCGCCGCCGTCTGACGCCGCGCTCCCCACGCGCCCGGCTTTACAAACGACGCACCCGGCTTTTCCGTCCCGAATTTGAAATCTCAAATTTGAAACCTCAAATTT
>DASQNL010000565.1:0-9583 GCA_035644995.1 Pyrinomonadaceae bacterium
CGGCCGATACGGATGCGGCCGTGCGCGGCCTGCGCGAAGCGGTGGCGGCGGGTCGCCTGACGGAGCGGCGGATCGAGGAATCGGCGCGCCGCTTGCTGGCGGCGAAATACGACCTCGGACTCGTGCGTGAGCGCGTCGCGCCGCTTGAACGGATCGACCGCATCGTCTCAAGCGGCGCGGCGTTGCAGTTGTCGAACGAGATCGGGCGACGCGCCGTCACGCTCGTGCGAGACGAAGCAGGGCTGGTGCCGGCGCGCACTCCGTCGCCGGGCGAGCGCGTCTTCGTGCTGGGCATTACCAACGGGGACGACCGGCAGTGGATCATGCAACCCTTCACGGGCGCGTTCGGCGGCCGGAAGTTCGAAGGGGCGGTGATTGACGACCGCTCGGCGGAGAAGGAAGTCGATTTTGCGCTTGACCGCGCGAAGGCGGCCAAGTTAATTATCGTGGCGATGTACGGTCGCGTGCGCAGCGGGCAATCGAACAGCGGCGCGCTCCCCGCACCGGGCATGCGCGCGCTCAAGCAGTTGCTCGAACGCAAGGCTCCGGTCGTCGGCATCAGTTTCGGCAACCCGTACCTGTTGCAAAGTTTTCCCGAACTCAAAACTTACATGGTGGCCTATGGCGACATGCCGAGTTTGCAAGCGGCCGCCGCCCACGCCCTCTTCGGCGAGATTGACGTGACGGGCAAACTCCCCATCACCCTGCCCTCGCTCTACACGCGCGGCACGGGGATTCAGTTGAAAGCGCGGCCGAAAACGGAAGCGAACAAGGCGGCGGGCGACAGATAACAGGTAACTCAGCCGATGAGAAAATCGCGTCGCCAACCGGCCTTGCGCTGCCTGAGCCTTGCCGGGAAACTTTCGCAACCTTCAACTTCAAAATAGTTTTGAAGCATTGCTGCCCAACTTGCACATGATTCATTGTTCCAATTCGTCGACACGTCGCAGCCTCGTCGCCGGTCTCCTCTCGCTTGCGCTCACGGCGCAAGTTCTCGCGGCAAACTTGCCGAGGGTTGCGCCGGCGCGCGTCGGGATGTCAATCGGGCAGTTGACGCGGATTGACGCGGCCGTCGCGGAATCAATCGCGCGCCGCGAGACGCCGGGAGCCGTGGTGCTCGCGGCGCGGCGCGGGCGCGTCGTGTGGCGCAAGGCTTACGGGGCGCGCGCCGTCGCTCCGGCGCGCGAGACGATGACGGCCGACACGATCTTCGACGCGGCGAGCTTAACGAAAGTCGTCGCCACGGCGACGAGCATCATGATCCTGGTCGAGCGCGGGCAGGTGCGCCTGAGCGATCCGCTGTCGCGCCACTTGCCGGAGATGAAGGAGAGCGGGCGCGAGCAGATCACGATTGAAGACCTCCTGACACACCGCGCGGGCTATGCGCCCGACTTCGACCTGCGCGAACAGTGGACGGGTTACGGGGAGGCGATGAAGCGTCTCGCCGTCGAACGCCTGCGCCACGCGGCGGGCACGCGTTTCGTCTATAGCGACATCGGCTACATCGCGCTCGGCGAAGTGGTCAAGCGCGTTTCGGGCGATGCGCTCGACGTGTTTGCGCGCAAGAACATCTTCGAGCCGCTCGGCATGCGCGACACCTCTTTCAACCCGCGCCCCGCGCTCCGGCCGCGCATCGCGCCCACCGAGCAGCGGCGCGCGCAGGCCGCCTACCTCGGCGGTAAACCGGAAGCGGCGGGCGCGGACGGCGACCGCTGGCTGCGCGGCGAGGTGCACGACCCGACGGCCTTCCGCATGGACGGCGTGGCCGGGCACGCCGGACTCTTCTCGACGGCCGACGACCTCGCCCTCTATTGCCAGATGATCCTGAACGGCGGCTCTTACGGGCGCACGCGGATTTTGAGTCCGCTCGGCGTGGCGACGATGACGCGCCCGCGCGCCGTGGCGGACGACGGCTCGGCGCGCGCCCTCGGCTGGGACGTGGTGAGCGGCTTCTCCGCGAATCGCGGCGACCTCTTCCCGCTCGGCTCGTTCGGCCACACGGGATTCACCGGCACGTCGCTCTGGCTCGACCCGGTGAGCGAAACGTTCGTCGTCTTCATGAGCAACCGCGTCCACCCGGACGGCAAGGGCGACGTGGGCGAGTTGCGCGGGCGCATCGCCTCAATCGTCGCCTCGTCGCTCGCCGAGGCCACGGTGGAGCAGGCGCGCGCCAACACGGCGCGCTTCGCGTCCGAGACGTTGCTCAGTCTCGCGCACTTGAACGGTAAGGCCAGCCCGGCGGCGAGCGGCGGCGGCGGCGCGCCCACCCCGCTCGATGCCGAAGTGCTGAACGGCATCGACGTGCTCGCACGCGACGGCTTCCGCCAACTCGCGGGGCTGCGGGTCGGCCTCGTCACAAACCACACGGGGCGCGACCGTCGCGGGCGGCAGACGATAGACGTGTTGCGCGAGGCCGCCAACGTCAAGCTCGTCGCGCTCTTTGCGCCCGAGCACGGCATCCGCGGCCTGCTGGACGACAAACTCGCGGACACGAAAGACGAGCGGACGGGACTGCCGATCTATTCGCTCTACGGCGAGACGCGCCGCCCGAAGCCCGAACAGTTGCGCGAACTCGACGCTCTCGTCTTCGACATTCAAGATGTCGGCACGCGCTTCTACACTTACATCTCCACGCTCGGCCACGTCATGGAAGAAGCGGCGCGCGCGCGCCTCCCCGTCTTCGTGCTCGACCGCCCGAACCCCATTCGCGGAAACGAAGCGGAAGGCCCCTTGGCCGATTCCGACAAGCTCGCCTTCACGAGTTATCACGCGATCCCCGTGCGCCACGGCATGACCATCGGCGAACTCGCGCGCCTCTTCAACGCGGAGCGCAAGATCGGGTGCGACCTGCGCGTCGTCGAGATGGAGCGTTGGCGGCGCGGGATGTGGTTCGACGGGACGGGGCAAACGTGGGTCAATCCCTCGCCGAACATGCGCAGCCTGACGCAGGCGACGTTGTATCCCGGCGTCGGGCTGCTGGAGACGACGAACGTGTCGGTCGGGCGCGGCACGGATACGCCGTTCGAGTTGGTCGGCGCGCCGTGGATCGACGGTCAGCGTCTGGCGAGTTATTTGAATGAGCGACGCATCGCGGGCGTGCGTTTCGTGCCCGTGCGCTTCACGCCGCGCGTCTCCGTGTTTCAGGGCGAGGAGTGCGGCGGCGTCAATCTCGTCGTCACGGATCGCGCGCAGTTGCGCCCGGTCTACGCGGGGCTGGAGATCGCCGCGGCGTTGCGAAGGTTGCACCCGGACGATTGGCAGGTCGAAAAATACGGCCGCCTGCTCGCCAATGCCGACACGCTCGAACGGCTCAAGCGCGGCGAGTCGCCCGAACAGATCGCGCTCTCGTGGCAATCCGGCCTCGAAGAGTTTCGCCGCGCCCGCGCGCGCGCTTTGATTTATCGCTAACGGACAGGGAAGTGAGGAAAATTTCGATGCGTAAAGTTTGGAGAGCCGCCGCGCTCGTCGTCTTGCTGCTCGTTGCGCAATCGCCCGCGGCGGCGTGGCACGACACGGGACACATGCTCGTCGCGCAAATCGCCTACATGAAGTTGTCGCCCGCGGCCAAAGCGCGCGTCGATAAGTTGCTCGTCGCGCCGCAGGGACGCCGCCCGCTCATCCACCTCTGCGCCACCTACTATACGCCCGCCTGCGAGAAGATTTACGACCCCGTGACCATCGCCGTCTGGATGGACGATTTCAAGGGCGACTCGCTGAACGACGAGTATGAGAATTGGCACTACATCAACTACCGCCCGTTCTTCGACGGCATCCCCGTCCGCCCGGAGGTCGGGCCGGAGCCGACCAACATTCTCGAACGCATCAACTGGTGCATCAACACGCTGCGCCGCGGCACCGGGCGCGACAAGACCGACGCCGAAACGCTCGGCTTCCTCTATCACCTGATCGGCGACGTGCATCAACCGCTCCATACACTCACCCGCTACTCGGCCAAGAACCCTGACGGTGACGCGGGCGGCAACGGCTTCGCCCTCCAGATGCCGCCTGAGTCGCGCATCAGAAATCTACACGCCTTCTGGGACGCGGCCGGAGGGCGATTCGGTTTCGAGAGTCCGCACCGGCCGCTCGACCCGGCGGCGCGCGCGCGTCTCCTCGCACAGGCCGAGGAGATCGTGAAAGCCCACCCGGCCGAGACGATGGCGGCCGCGCGCGAACTCGAACCGCTGCGCTGGATCGAGGAGAGCAACACTATCGCGCGGCAGTTCGCCTACGCCAAGACGCGCGAGGGTGAAACGCCCTCGGCCGCTTACACGCGGGAGGCGCAGAAGATTTCCGGCGAGCGCATCGCGCTGGCCGGATACCGCCTGGCGTCGGTGCTCAACTCGCTCTTTGTGGAAAGGATCGCTCCGGCCGGCGCCGCGCCCGCGGCCTCGCCATCTCCGAAAAATTAAAGACCCGTCTCCAATTTTTCGTATCCGCGCGCGCGTTTGGGCGGAAAGCTGTGAGAAAAACTATGCGGAGACGAGGTGCGGCAATTGGAACAGGATTTGCAAATTTAACTTTTCATTGAATTTCAAATCCGACTCACCGCTCAGGCCACCGGCGCAGCAACTTGAAAATAGAGAGAAAGACGGGTGAGAGCCGGTGGCGCGGCTCGCGGCTTCGGCGTGCGAGCGGGCGGCGAGTGAGCGCGCCGGGGCGGGGGCGCGATAGTTATAACGGCTCATTATCATGCGCGCTTATTTGCATAATAAGTTTTTTTAGCTTTCAGTTCATTTACGGTTCAATTACAATGACGCGCAGTTGTCCTAAAGGTTCAGTAGTTGCCGTCCTTCAATCGTATTTTCAGATGAATCGTTCGGCGGTGCGTTGGCGAGGAGTTTCTCCGCAAGCGCGCCGACCGCGCCGGAACTTCCGCTGCGCGAAAGATACGCTTTCAGCCCGCGCGGCGGCCGTGTCGGCTAACGCGCGCGCGACTGCCTCCGCGAACTTCTAAACACAGAAAGCCCAACCTTACCGTTTCGGATACTTTAAGGAGCCGAGTTCATGAAAATTAAGAGTCTCCCAAGATTTTTGTTGTGTCTCGTTTTGCTGACGAGCGGAGCCGGCGGCGCGTTGGCGCAGGGCACGGCCTCGCGCGTCACCGGCACGGTCGTTGACCCCTCCGGCGCGATTGTCACCGACGCCACCGTGACTTTAACCAACGAAGGAACGCAGGTGGCTTTCACTACGCAGACAACTTCAACCGGAACCTACGTCTTCGATTCGGTGCAGGTCGGTACTTACAGCGTGAGCGTGGAGAAGGCGGGATTCAAAAAATTCATCTCCACCAGCAACTCCGTCAACGTCAACCAACCGGCAACGGTGGACGTGACTCTTGAAGTCGGCGGCGTGGCGGACGTGGTGCAGGTAGTCGGCTCGACCGAGCAGGTGCAGACCAGCAGTTCGGGCAACTTCGGTAACACGGTTGAGGAGCGGTCGCTCGAAGCCTTGCCCATCGTCGGCGAGCGCGGGCGCAACCCATTGCAATTCATCTCGCTCCAACCGGGCGTCATCGGCAACGGCAGAGCGGGCACGGGCGGCAACACGGGCGGCAACGTGCACGTCCACGGTTCGCGCGACCGTGCGTTCAACTTCACGCTCGACGGTATCGACATCAACGAATCGAGTTCAGGCGGCTCGAACTTTACGCCCCTGCGCACGAACCCCGACTCCATAGGTCAGTTTCAGGTCGTGACCAGCAACTTCACAGCGGAACTTGGTCGCAGCAGCGGCGCGCAGGTCTCGCTCGTCACACGCTCCGGCACGGACAAGTTTCGCGGCACACTCTTCGAGTTGTACCGGACGCCGCGCTTTAACGCCAACGAGTATGAGAACAATTTGAATGGGCGTCCGAAGGGGCAATTCGTGCAGCACATCTTCGGCGGCAGCCTGGGCGGCCCCGTCATCCTGCCCGGCTACGACGGGCGCGAGAAGAAGACTTACTTCTTCACCAACATCCAAATGCTGCGCGCCACCCAGTCGTTCCTCGTCACGCGCACGGTTTACACCGCTGCGGCACGACAGGGACTCCTGCGCTACCGGGTTGGCGCGGCCAACGCTCCGGCCGGGACGACCAACCCTTCGATTGACGCGAGCGGCAACCCGCTGCCCGGACTCGACATTCGGACTTACAACGTGGCCGCCAACGACCCGCTCTGCGCGACGCTCCCGAACGCCTGCGGTCTCGACCCGACCACGCAGGCTCTCATCAACGCCGCGCCCCTGCCGAACAACTTCTTCGTCGGCGATGGCTTGAACACCGCCGGCTTCAGCTTCGGCGCGCCGCAGGTCGAGCGGCAGCATGACTTCGTGACGAAGGTCGACCACTCCTTTAACGACCGCAATCAGCTTTACGTGCGCTATGCGCAAGGGCAGCAAAACACGTTCGGCGATAACGGCAACTCCGGTCTGCGTTCTTTCCCCGACAGCCCCTTCAACTTCGTGGACACTTTCCGCAACCCGAAGAATCTAGCCGTCAACTATCGCTTCACGCCGACCTCGCGCATCACCAACGAATTCGTCGTGGGACTCAACAAGTTCGCCTTCAAGTTCACCAACCCCGACCCGAACGCGAACACGAATCCGCCGTTCATCCTCAACCTCCCGCGCGACCCATTCAACTCGACGCCTCCGGTCAACAACTTGCGCGACCTGTCAACCTACCAGTTAGTTGACAACATCAGTTTCATCAGCGGCTCGCACACCTATCGCGGCGGCATCAACTTCCGTTTCCAGAAGCACGACGACGTGCGCAGTTCCGTCGGCGGCTTCAACATCAATCCTTCGGTCAACTTTTCGCGCACGACGAACCCCGTCGGCGCGGCCTTCAACGTCCCGACCACAGGCATCAATGCGACTGATCGCAACACGATCAATTCAGCCATCAACGACCTGCTCGGTCGCGTCGGCGCGATCACGCAGTCTTTCGTCGCCGCCGACGATTCCTCCTTCGCGCCCGCGCGCACCCTCTTCCTGTTCGATGCGCGCTATAACGAGTACGACTTCTACGTGCAGGACACATGGAAGATTCGCCCGAACCTGACTCTCGACTACGGCCTGCGCTGGGAGCCGAAGACCGCGCCGCAGGTGGGCGGCGGCAAGAACATTCTGCGCCCCGACCGGCCGATCCGTCTCGGCGAGCCGTCAACCGATCAGATCAAATTCGTCGAGGGCAAACTGTTTGACGACGACTGGAACAACTTCGCCCCGACCGTCGGCCTCGCGTGGGATCCGTTCAGAGATGGCAAGACCTCGATCCGCGTGAACTATCGTCTGGCCTATGACCGCATGAACACGTTCGTCACCTCATCGGCGATCTTCCCGAACACGCCGGGCACGTCGCTCGGCATCAGCAACACGAGTTTCGGCACACAGGCCGGAGAACTGGGGCGCGTCCGCTTCGGCCTGCCGCAACTCGCACCGACGGCAACGCCCGCGCAATTGCGCCAGCCCATCCCTTTCTCCACCGCGAGCCTGACCGTCTTCGATCCGAGCACGCGGACTCCGAAGACCAACCAGTGGGGTCTGAGTGTGCAGCGCCAGATCGGTCACGGCTTCGTGACGGAGGTCAATTACATCGGGCGTCGCGGCGTCGGACTCTTCGGCGCATACGATGCGAATCAGGTCAACGTCTTTACGCGCGATCCGCGTTTCAGCGAGAGCTTCCTCGAAGCCTTCAACGCGCTGCGCGCCAGTTCCACCGCGACCAGCCCGCTCATCAACGCCCTGCTCACGGGCAACGCGGCGAACAACGCCGGTTCGACCCAGTTCCGCTCTCTGTTCTCGACCGAACTCACGCAGGGTTCGATTGCTTCCACCGCGCTCTCGCTCTCGCAGCGCATCAGCGGCGGCCAGCGCACGATTGTCGCCAACGGGTTCAGCTCGACCTTCTTCCAGCCGTTCCCGCAGTTCACCGGCGCGCTCAACGTGATCGACAGCAACGACTATTCGACCTATCACGCACTGGAAACTCAGATCACCCGCCGCGTCCGGCGCGGGCTGCTCTTGCAGGCCAGCTACACCTTTGCCAAGTCGCTCGACACGCGCTCGTTCGATCCGGCCTTCACTATCGCGGGGCGCACCACCTCTAACACGAACGCCTCGCCCGCGGCGGCTAACACTCCGCTCGACAACCGCGACCGCAGCCTAAACTACGCTCGCTCCGACTTCGACCGCCGCCATGCGCTGCAAGGCTACGTCGTTTACGATCTGCCCATCGGCCGCGGCAAGCGGTTCTTCGGCGACGCGCCCGGCGTGGTCAACCAGATCGTCGGGGGCTGGGAGTTTGCGAATTCGTTCATCCTGCAATCGGGTCGCCCGTTCACGGTTTACTCGCGCGCCTTCACGGTCAGCAACGCCGTGCTGTCGCCGGCCAACTGCGACGGCTGCACCCCGAACATGGCCGGACTCGTGCAGGATGTCGGCACAAACTATATCTTCTCGGCCGATGAGCGCGCGCGTTTCTCCGACCCTGCGCCGGGTCAACTCGGCAACACGGGGCGCAACTTCTTTACCGGGCCGAAGTTCTTCAACCTGGACATGTCTTTGCGCAAACGTTTCTTCGTCGGCGAGGAGCGCAATCTGGAGTTTCGCGCCGACATCAATAACCTGACCAATACGCCGTCGTTCGAGTTCCCGACCAGTTCGACGAGTTCTATCGCTTCGAGCACGTTCGGGCGCATTCGTGATAGCGTGAACAGCAATTCGCGCAGGATTCAATTGGGCATCAAGTTCAACTTCTAAAGTGACGCCCCGCCTACACGGCGGCTGACACTTTCGCTGCCCGGTGCGGGTGCGAGACGAATCCGTGTCTCGCACCCGCACCGGGCTCCCGGCCATGTGATGAACTTTCGTCGCCACTTCGCTCTCATCGCCTGTCTTGTGGTCTTCGCGTCGCCCCGCGCGCCGCAGGCTCGGCAAAATTTGGCTGCACCCGCGTATGATGTCGTCATCACGAACGGGCGCATCATCGACGGCACGGGCAATCCCTGGTATCGCGCCGACATCGGCATCAAAGACGGGCGCATCGCGCGCATCGGGCGCATCGCTCCCGCCGAGGCGCATGCGACGCTGGACGCGCGCAATCAGATCGTCGCGCCCGGCTTTATCGACGTGCACACGCACGCCGAAAACATTTACAACCAGCCCGCCGCCGAAAACTTTCTGCGGATGGGCGTGACCACGCTCGTCACCGGCAACTGCGGCTCGTCGGCGACCGACATCGGCGAGTTTCTGGGACGCCTCAGGGAGCAGCCGCTCGCCGTCAACCTCGCCACTTTGATCGCGCACGGCGACGTGCGCCGGAAAGTGATGGGGCTGGAGGCGCGCGCGCCGTCGGCGGAAGAGTTGGGGAAGATGGAGTCGCTCGTCGAACAGGGCATGCGCGACGGCGCGCTCGGACTCTCGACCGGCCTCATCTACGTGCCCGGCACCTATGCGAAGACCGACGAAGTGACCGCGCTGGCGCGCGTCGCCGCCCGCCACGGCGGTCTGTATGCCACGCACATGCGCAACGAGGGCGAGCGCGTCCTTGAGGCCATCCGCGAGAGCATCGAGATCGGCGAGCGGGCGGGCTTGCCCG
>DASQNL010000566.1:0-5851 GCA_035644995.1 Pyrinomonadaceae bacterium
CGCCTCATCAAACTCGGCCCGACCTTCATCAAAATCGGGCAATCGCTCGGCACGCGCGGCGACCTGCTGCCGCTCGCTTACGTCAAAGAACTCTCGCTGTTGCAGGATCAAGTGCCGCCCTTCCCGACAACCGAGGCTTACGCGCGCATCGAGGCGGAACTCGGCCGCCCGCTCCGGGAGGCTTACGCGGAGATCGACGCCGCGCCCGTGGCCGCCGCGTCGCTCGGTCAGGTCTATCGCGCGCGGCTGCACACGGGCGCGGAAGTGGCGGTCAAAGTGCAACGCCCGAATCTCGCGGAGACGGTCAGCCTCGACATCGCCGTCCTGCGCCGCATCGTTGCGCGCCTCTCGCGCTATCCTTCGTTCAACGAGAACGCCGACTGGCAGGGGATGCTCGACGAGTTCGACGAGACGATCCACGAGGAGATGGACTACACGCAGGAGGCGCAAAACGCCGAACGCTTCCGCGAGAATTTCAAGACGTGGCGCGTCGTCCACGTCCCGCACATTCACTTCACGCATTCGACCGCGCGCGTCCTGACGATGGAATTCATCCGGGGCACGAAGGTGGTCGAACTCGAAGCCCTGCGCGCCCGCCGCATCTCGCCCGTCAAGGTCAACCGCCTGCTGATTCGCACCTACTTGAAGCAACTGCTCGAAGACGGCTTCTTTCACGCCGACCCGCATCCCGGCAACTTGCTCGTGATGGACGACGGGCGGCTGGCCTTCTTCGATTTCGGCATGACCGGCCGCATCACGCCGCGCCTGCAAGCGCAGATGATCGACGCTTTCTTCCACGTCGTCGCGCGCGACGTGCACGGCCTCGCGCAGGATTTGATCAACCTCAACTTTCTCAAACCCGGCGTTGACCCGGAACTCGTGCGCCCCGTCGTCGAGGGACTGTTCGAGCACTATCTTAATTTGCGGCTCGGCGAAGTGAACTTCAAGGAGTTGACGTATGAACTGGCGGAAGTGATGTATGAGTACCCGTTCCGTCTGCCGTCGAACTTCACCTACATCATGCGCGCGCTGATGACGCTGGAAGGCATCGGCCTCGTCACCGACCCCGGCTTCAGCTTCTTCGAGACGGCGAAGCCCTACGCCAAAGAGTTTATGCTCAGGCGCGAGGGCAAGCATTTTCGCAAACTGATTCTCGACAAATTCATGGGGCGCGACAACGATGACGGGCGCATCGAATGGGGCAAGATGTGGAAGCTGGCGAAGATGGCCGCCAAGTCGTATCTGGACAAATAAGAGAAAGGTTGACGTGCAACGGGAGAGGCGGCGCAAAGACTCACTTTGCGCCGCCTCTCCCGTTTATTACCGACGCCTTCAGCGTGCCGCCTGTGAGATGGCGTTGAACAGCAGCGGGTAGGTGGCGAGCGATTGCGCGCGGTATTGCGGGCGGAAGCCGAAGAGATAGATGCGGCCTTTGCCCTCCTGCGTGATCTCGACGAGCGCGGCCTTGCCACGGATTTTCTCCGCGCCGAGCAGCCAGCCGGAAAGCAGCGGGTCGGCCGTCGCCGGGTAGCGCGCGACGACGCGCACGCGCGCGGCCTCCGCCGCATCGGTCAACTCGAAGACGGGCGAGTCTTCCGCCCACGCGATTGACTCGCGCGGCATGCCTTTCGCGAGCGGGTGCGCCGTGTCGAGTTCCGTGCGCAGGATCGAGCCGGGCACGTAAAACTCCGTCTCCTTGAGTCCTTCGGTCACGTCGCGCACGGGGAGTTTGAGTTGGGCGATGGCGAAATCGGAAGCGCGGTTGAGGAAGATGAGCGTGCCGCCCGCCGCCACGAAATCGGCGAGCGCGCGCACGCCCGCCGCGCCGAGTCCGCCCGTCAACTCCGCGGGCATCGTGTCCCGGCGATAGCCTTCGAGGAGGGCGCGCGGCGAGTGATCGGGTATCAGGATCGCGTCGTACTTCGCGCGCAAATTCCCGGCGCGGGCTTCCGCGTCGGCGAGCGTGGCGTAAGCGATGTTGTGCTGTTCGAGCGTCCAGCGCGTCCAGCCTTCGTCCATCGAGGGAACGTGCGAACGATAGAGCGCGAGGCGGACATTGGAACGCGGCGTGGAGGGCGCGGCCTCTGTGAAGATGCGCGCGCTGAGTCGCGGGTATGTGAAAGGCTCGTTCACCGCGCGGGCTTCGACGCCCATCAGCAGCGGAAGCGTGTGCGCCGTCACGTCGTAAGGCGAGACGGGGTGGCCGGCCTGATCGCGCAGGTCTGGATAGCGTTGCGTTTCGAGCAGGGCTTTGGCGAAGCCGCCGTAGGGCTGATCCATCCTGACGACCGCCGTGCCGCTCGCGTACCTCACGCCGCCCGCCGTGAACGCTCCGGCGTAATCAACTTCGACGCCGCCGCGCTGCAAGATGCTAATCAACCTCCGGTCGTTCTGCATGAGCGCGGCCGACTGTGTGGGCGGGATAACGTAGGCGAACAGTTCGCCGCCGCGTCGTTCGCGCACCGCCTCGCGGCCGACTTCGTAGAAGCGCGTGAGCCAGCGTTCGCGGTTCTCGGCGGCGTGGCGGAGAAGCGCAAACGCGCCTGCCGTCATGTAATTCGTGATGTCCCTGAGCCGCCACTCGCCGCCGCGCCAGACGGGGGCAAAGTTGGCCGACTCCCGCTGCGGGTCGTAGCCCTCGCGCGAGCGCAGTTGCTTGAACTCGACGGAGAGCGGCGTCGCCATCTTGGCCGAGGCAATTTCGGAAAGGATGCGGACGCCGCCGTGGTAGTGCGAGTAGGCGCGGGCGGGCGTCCACGCGTCGTAGGTGGAATTGGTGGTGATGCCCTGAAAGCCCGCGGCGCGCATCTCGGCGGCCATCGCGTTGCCGAGTTCGGTGTAGCCTTCGATGAGTTTCGGCGGCACGTTCGGCTCGACGGGCTGCATGTAGGGCGGCAGGAAGAGGCGCGCGCCGTATTCGCCCTGCTGGTGTATGTCGTGGACGATCTGCGGATGCCACGCGTTGTGAATTTTGTCTACGGTGAGTTGCGTCTCGACCTGCGTGAAGGCGTACCAGTCGCGGTTGTTATCGTGGCCGACGTACTTGTGATAGAGCGTGGGCGGGGTTGTCCCTTCGTAGGGCGTGCCGAGCGTGCGGTCGTACCAGTTCTTCACGATGTCGACGCCGTCCGGGTTCAGCGAAGGGACGAGCAGCACGATGGTGTTCTGCAACACCCGACGCACCAGCGGGTCGTCGGACGACGCGAGGCGGTGCGCGATGGTCATGCTGGAGAGCGTCGAACCGACTTCCGTCGAATGGATGCCGCAGGTGATGAGGACGATGGTTTTGCCGCGCGCGATCAGTTGCCGCGCGCGTTCGTCGCCGCCGCCCGCGCCGCCTTTGCTCATCGTGCGCGGGTCTGCGAGCTGACGCTGAATCTCTTTGAACTCCGAGAGCCGCGCGAGATTTTCCGGCGTGCTAATGGTCGCCATGACGAAGGGCGCGCCGAGCGTCGTCTTGCCCAACTCTTCAAACTTCACACGGTCGCTCGCCGCGTCGAGGCGGCGGAAGTATTCGACGATGCTCGCCCAACTCGCCAGCTTGCGGTCGTCGCCGACGCGAAAGCCGATGACTTCTTCGGGCGCGGGCACAACGGGCGCGCCGGTCGCCGGAGGCGTGCGCGTTTGCGCGCGGGCGGGAACGGGAAACAAGGGCGCGGCCAAGAGGGCGAAGATGAGCGCGAGGGCGAAGCGGCGAGAGCGCATACGTTGTTACAACTCCGGCTGTTGAAGTGTCTGCGAAAAACTCTTGGTGTCGGTACGTGCGTCGCCGAGTTTAGCACACCGGGCGCGGAACCTTCTCGCCTTGCTTATTCCTTGCCCTCCGAGCGCGTGCGCGTGTAAAGTAGCGGCTGAAATCCCTGCACGCTCCCCGTTTAATCAAATCATTCTGTCGGAGGTCACAGACCGAAAATGTCGAGTGGAACCATTGACGTTACGAGGCGAGATGTCGTTGACGAGGTAAGCGTACCCATCGCCGAAAGCTATGCGGTGCATAAGCCTTTCGTGCCCGCTTCCACCATCCTGCCGGAGTTCACGGCGCGCGCCGTCATCGTCGGGGCGGTGCTGGGGATCATCTTCGGGGCGTCGAGCGTCTATCTCGCTTTGCGCGTCGGCCTCACGGTGTCGGCGTCGATCCCGATTGCCGTTATGTCGATCTCGATCTTCCGCGCGCTCGGCCGCACCTCGATCCTCGAAAACAACATCTCGCAGACGACGGGGTCGGCGGGCGAGTCAATCGCCGCCGGGATCGTCTTCACGATGCCCGCGCTCTTGATTCTCGGCTACGATCTGGAAATCCCGCGCATCACGTGGGTCGCGCTCCTCGGCGGCTGGCTCGGCGTGCTGCTGATGATTCCGCTCAGGCGCGCGCTCATCGTGCGCGAGCACGGCAAGTTGATTTACCCGGAGGGCACGGCCTGCGCCGAGGTGCTCGTGGTCGGCGAGAAGGGCGGCACCGACGCCAAGACCGTGTTCGCCGGATTCGGCGTGGCCGCGCTCTACAAGGTTCTGATGAGCGGCGCGAAACTCTGGAACGAAGCCCCGTCTTACGTGATGCGCGGCTACCAGCGCGCGACCGTGCAGGCCGACATCTCGCCCGAACTCTTAGGCGTCGGCTTTATCATCGGGCCGCGCGTGGCGGCGATGATGCTCGGCGGCGGCTTTCTGTCCGCGCTCGTCTTGATCCCGATGGTGAAGTTCTTCGGCGCGGGCTACACCGAGCCGCTGTTTCCGGTGCTGGCGGGCGGGCCGTTGATTTCGGCGATGTCTTCGGGGCAGGTGCAAGACCTCTACATCCGCTATATCGCGGCGGGCGCGGTCGCCACGGGCGGCATCATCAGCCTCGCGCGCTCGATGCCCACCATCGTCGGCGCGTTCAAGTCTTCGATGGGCAGCTTCGGCGGCGGCAAGGCCGGCGGTTCGGACGCCGTCCCGCGCACCGAGCGCGACATGCCGATGTCGTTCGTCTTCGGCGGCATCGTCGTGCTGTTCTTCGCGATCATGGCGTGGCTCATCTTTCAGGGGTCGCCGGGCAGCAGTTTGATCATGAACATCCTGTCGGCTCTGCTGGTCATCGTGTTCGGCTTCTTCTTCGCCACCGTCTCGTCGCGCATCACGGGCGAGATCGGCTCGTCGTCGAACCCGATCTCAGGCATGACCATCGCGACGATTTTGATCACCTCGCTCATCTTCCTCTTGCTCGGCAAGGGCGGCGCGGACTCGCGCGTGCTGGCTCTCTCGGTCGGCGCCATCGTCTGCATCGCGGCCTCGAACGCGGGCACCACCTCGCAGGACTTGAAGACCGGCTTTCTCGTCGGCGGCACGCCCTCGCGCATGCAGTGGGGGTTGATGGTCGGCGCGACCACCTCCGCCCTGCTCATCGCCTACACGCTCTCGGCTCTCAACTCTTCCTACACGAATTTGCTGCCGCGCAATTACGAGGGTTACAAGGCGACCGTCAACGCGTCCGACGACCAGTGGACGAAGGGCGGGGAACTCGCGGGCGGCCCTTTTTACATCCACCGCCTGGCCGAGGATCAAAAGACCGGCGACGGCACGGTGATCCCTTCGGGTCAGTATCTCGTCAACCAATCGGGCGATATTCACTATCGCATCAACCCCGGCGTCGGCGGCGCGCGCACGGCGATCACGACCGAGGGCTTGCCCACCGCGCCGCTCACGGCGGGCGGCAATGTCGCCATCGGAGATGCGCGCCAGCGCGGACTCGACGGCCAACTCTATCGCGTCGCCACCGTGACGGAAGGCGAGACGACCAAAACTTTTTACGTTGACGATGCGGGCGCGGCGAAATATGCCGAGGCCGAAACCGGACCCAGTTCCAAGTTCGACG
>DASQNL010000567.1:0-2388 GCA_035644995.1 Pyrinomonadaceae bacterium
TAGCTGACGCAGTCACCTTGATTCTTGAAAGCAGAATTGTCGGCGCGTTTGAACATCGACCAACCGCCGTTCCTGCACTGATCTTTGGTAATGGCTACAGGGCAGCCAGCAGTAGCCGGGCAGGGATCGCACGCATCGCCAATGCCATCGCCGTCTGTGTCGGCTTGCCCGGGGTTCGCAGTGGTCGGGCAGTTGTCGGTTGCGTCGGCGATTCCATCGCCATCAGCGTCAGGACAGCCATCCGCGTTGACCTGCGTACCAGCCGGCGTGCCGGGGCACTCATCATCGCTATCCGTGACACCGTCGCCATCCGCATCAGGTCCAACGCAATCACCATCATACGAAGTTAGCCAGGGTGTATAGTCAACTTTGGGGGTTACCAGGGCACCCGCTCCGGTGCCGACCGGGCCGGGGCCGCTCGGGCTGTTCCACCAGTTGCACTCGCCATCCACCTCGCCGTTGATATTGGCCGCGAGGAGATCGGCGTGTAAAGCGATGCCGAAGGTAGTGCTGTCGACGTTGAAATTGTTGCGATGTACCTCTGCGGTCGGGTAGGAGGGATTTGATTGGAAAAATACCGCCGCCTTATCGGGCGTCGTGCCGGTGAGGTTGCTGATGTCGTTATGGTTGACAGCCGCGCCCGGGGTGTTACCCTCCAGCCCGATGCCATGCGCCCAGCCACAAGCGGCGGGAACAGTCGCCGGATTTCCACTCGGAGGACATACAGCGCCTGTGCCCCCGATCAAGTTGCTGATTGTATTGTCCTCGATAGTGAGGCCGGTCACGCCCGGAGAGCTGGCGACCGGGTTGGCGACCGAAACTCCGTAGGCGCCCCTGGTGTCGCTCGCCACGTTCTCAATCGTATTCCTTTGGATGAGCGTGTTCTGGCTGGCGGTTGAACCATTGTTGACGCCGATCAGGACGCCTTTCGACGACCTGTTGCTCCGGATGTTTCTCATCCGGTTGTCTCTCACCACGACGTTGTCCGGGGCGCCGACGCCCGCGCTCGTGCTGTTCTCCAGGTACACGGCCTGGGCGGTGCCGTTGCTGCCCGGGTCGGGGCTGGTGATCGTGTCGATGATGTTATTGGCGACGAGAGCGCCGTCGGCGTCTCTCCTGATTGTGATCCCGAAGGCGGCTCCGGAGGTTACGGGATCAGTCACCGAGAAGCCGTCGATGGTGACGTTAGACGCGTTGACCGTGAAGACTGCGATGCCAGCGGTGAGATTAGTGCCCTTCACGGTTGATTCGTCGGGGCTGGGGAACGAACGCGCGGCGACGGGGACGCCCGCCTGCGCGCCCAAGAGGGTTAGGCCAATCTTCGCCGCAGGGATGTTGACGTTTTCGTTGTACGTACCGGCGCAGACCTGAATCGTGTCGCCGGGCGCGGCGGCATTAACGGCGGCTTGGATGCTAGTGTAGTTTGCGCCTGGGCACGCCGAGTTGTCGTCAACGACGAGGGTGGCGAACGCTTTCACTTTGGGGGTCGGCAAAATGACCAGAGAGACGAGCAGCGCTAGTGCTGCGACGAACAAAATCAATTTTGTTTTCATGTTTCTTCCTTTTAGAGGCTTGGGGGTTTGGGGGACAAGAAAGCTAGCCCCTGTGATCAGAACTTAGTTCCGATGGTTGACGGGCGGCTTGCGCGTGTGCGGCCAGCGGCACGCCCGTCAGTTGTCGGAAAATCGTTCAAACGCGAGGCCGAATGTGCACGCGCAGGAATACGCGTCCTGTGCAGGTTAAAATTCACCTGGGCAAGATAAAACTTATAGGTCTCAGGAAAGGGTGTAGATTGAGTCGGGCAAAGTTTGTGTGCTGATCCGTGCGGCTCCGAAACGTTGACGCCTGCGGAAGTGCAACCGCGAGGAAGTTTTTGCGGCAGGGGTCGAATTGGTAGAACGGCGCGCATCCTATCCGAACCCCTCGCAGGTGTCAACCACGAAAGTGCCGGATAGCGGAATGCGCATGGAAGTGATAAACGCTCAACGTCTCGAAACTTCCAGCCTCAAGCGTGACGCGGAAGCCGTTTTGAGAGTTCGCGCTTGAGTACTTTTCCGGTCGGACCTTTCGGCAACTCGGCGAGGAAGTTGATCGTCTTCGGGCATTTGAAGTCGGCCAGATGAGCGCGGCAAAATGCGATGATCTCTTCGGCGGTTGCTGTGTGCCCTTCCTTCAACACGACGAAGGCGGCGACCTCTTCGCCGTACAGTTCGTCGGGGACGCCGATTGAGGCGGCGGCGGCGATTGAGGGATGCTGGTAGAGCAGTTCGTCTATTTCGCGCGGGTAGATGTTTTCGCCGCCGCGTATGATCATGTCGGACTTGCGATCCACGATATAGAAGAAGCCTTCCGCGTCGCGGTAGCCGACATCGCCCGTGTGAAACCAGC
>DASQNL010000568.1:0-4822 GCA_035644995.1 Pyrinomonadaceae bacterium
CCAGATCGAAAAACTTCTCGCCGACCTCGGCGCGGAACACGTCAGGCAGGAGTAAATAAAGGGATGAGGGCGGAGGGAGGAGGGATGAAAGAAAGCGCTCAAGAAGTTGAATGCTTCTCCTTATTCATCCCTCATCCCTCCGCCCTTTGTTCTTATCGGCTGATCTTATCGCCGATGTCTTCGATGGTTTCGCCGACTTTGCGGCGGGCGGTGCCGAAGCCTTCCTGAATGTTTCCGGAGGCACGGTCGGCCTCGCCTTCGGCTTCGAGATCGCGGTCGCCGGTGGCCTCGCCGACTTTGTCTTTCACCGCGCCTTTGGCTTGATCAAATTTTCCTTCCACTTCATCGTTGTTCAGTAAACCCATAATGCTGTCGTGCCTCCTCTAAAAATTGGTCTGCCCCTTGATGTGTGCCCTTTGACGTGTGGTGCGAAGCGGAGACTCCTGTTTCCGCTTCCTCGTCGAGTGAGACTTCGCAACGAGCGTGCCAGTAGCGCGAACGGCGGGCAGCCTTAACCGCGAAGGCGTGAAAGTCAACGCCGGAGAGCGGCTTGCGAGTTCGGACACACACCGGCGGAGGAAGAAGGAGGGCGGCGTGCGGCTGTGCGTTTCCGTACAGCGCGCGGGTTGCGCGCTTCGTCTTCGGACAAAAAAAGAGGGCGCGACCGTAAAAAGTCGCGCCCTCTTTTTTTTGTTAGTGCAGACTCTCCGAGCGTTCGCGTTAGAACTGGAAACGCGCGGCGAATTGAATCTGACGCTCGCGGTAGATCGAGTTGCCCGCGGACGTGACCAGACCGAAGGTGGCGAGCGGCGTCAGCGTCGTGCCGTTCAAGTTGTAGGCCTGAGCGTTAACCGCCGTCGCCTGATAACGGTTGAAGATGTTGAATCCCTCGGCGAGGAGTTCCAGGTTCATCGCTTCCCGGAGGCGGAACCGACGCGAGATGCGCAAATCCATGTTAACGAGCTTGGGTTGGCGGAAAGCGTTGCGCTCGAAAAGCGGGATGCGGGAGCCGCCGCCGGAGCCGGTCAGACCGCCCGAGACGGGGGTGTTGAGAACCGTGCCGGTAAAGGTGGCCGTGTAGACGTTGCCCGACTGCGCGACGAAGATCGGGGCGATGGTGAAGCCACCGAAGATCGCGCGGCCGACTCTGGAATTTTCCAGACCGAAGGGCACGCCCGGAGTCCAGACCGCGCTCGCCACGAAGCGGTGCGGGACATCGTTGTTCGAGCGGCCTTCATTGTCCAGACCCTCGTTGAACGGGTCGAGCCTGCCTTGCGTGAAGGTGAAGGTCTGCGAGTTCTGACCGTTATCGCGCGCACGCGAGAACGTGTAGTGCGTCTGGAATTGCAGTCCCTTCGTCAGGCGACGATTGGCTTGCAGGACAAGCCCGTCGTATTTCGATTCGATGTCGCTGCGAATCTGCGTGATCGCGCCGAAGCGTGGGTCGGGTCTGCCGTTGCCGACCGGCAACCTGCGGAAGAACGGCACGGTGAGCGACTGACCATCGAGCGCGCCGCCGTTGAACGTGTAAGTCTGCTGAATCGGCGTGGGCAGGTTCTCGTCCACGAAGGTCGGGAGATTACGCCCGCGGCTGAACAGGTAGGAGATCGAGACGGCGGTGTTGCGACCGATCTCGCGCTCCAGAATGATGTCCGCCTGATGGATCAGCGGACTCCTCATGTTCGGCGAGAAGACCACCATGTTCGGCGTCACAGCCCCGGTCGGAGCCGTCGCGATGACGTTCGGGAAGATGGGCCCGGCCGCATCCGTCGCGTTGAAGGAGAAGGTGCGCTGCGCCTGGGCGACGCCCGTGTTGCTGATGGCGTTGATGATCGTCGAGTTGATGATGCGCCCGTAGTAGATGCCGTAGCCGCCGCGAAGCGACGTTTTGCCGTCGCCCGTCAGATCGTAGGCGAGGCCGAAACGCGGCCCGAAGTTGTTCTGGTCGGACGGAATCCGGTTCGTCTGTTCGGGGCCGATATTCTGGCCTGCGATGTTCGCGAGCGCGTTCGGAATCTGCGGCCGGGGCAACTGCTGGAACTCGTAGCGCAGGCCGAGGTTGACGGTCAGGCGCGAGGTCGCGCGGAAGTCGTCCTGCACGAATAAGCTATAGTCTTTGGTGGTGATCTTGAAGGCTGTGGGGCCGAACGCCTGAGTGAAGCCGGCGGTGGTGTTATAGCACTTGCCCGCGATTCTCGTTGTGGTGGCGCACACGACGCCCGCCGTCCGCAGCGCGCCGTTCTGCCGCACGTTGAGGTAGTCGACGATGAAGTCGTTGAAGTTGGTGTAGCCGTAGCTGCCCCCTTCGTTGACGAGGTTGTCGAGCAGATCGTTGACGTGGTTGAAGTCGAATCCGAACCTGAGCGTGTGCTGGCCGCGTGACATGGTCATCGTGTCGGCGAGTTGCACGCGCTTTTCGTCGGGGTTGGCGATGCGCTCAAGGAACGTCGGCTTGCCGAAGCTGATGCCCTGCGTGAGCGAGACGTTCGGCAGGCGGGTCAGACCCGCGGGAAGGATGGCCGCCTCGCCGGCCGTCGGCTCCTGTGTGAAGGCGAACAAATTGTCGCGACCCCACTGGAAGCGCAGTTCGTTGAGGAAAGTCGGCGTGATGGTCGAAGTCAGGCGCGCGTTGAAGATGTCGGCCTCGACGAAGTCGTCGCCGAAGCTGGCGACGCCGCTGAAGGTCGTCGGCTGCGTCTGGATGCCGGCCGGCGACTGCGAGCGCATGCGGTTGTAAGACGCGGTGAAATTGTTGCTGCCGTTAATCACCCAGTCAATCTTCGGGAAGATGATGCGCTGGTCTTGCGAACGCGGAACCTCACCCAGCAGGCTGGAAATGAAGCTGGTGGCCTGGTCGATGTTCGCGTCCGTCAGGAAGGTGGCGTTGGCCGCGGAGCGCGCCCGCAGGCACGTGCGGTTCACGCCGATAGGCGTGGCGGTACACGACGGGTTCGCCGCGGCGTTGCTCAGGAACAGCTGGTTCTGCAAGATGGCCGCGCCGGGGAAGTTGCGCTTCTGCTGGTCGTAGGTGAAGAAGAAGAACAGCTTGTCGCGGATGATGCGACCGCCGATGGAGCCGCCGAACTGGTGACGAATGTCGGTCGGCTTGAACCGCTCGGACTGCAACGTGCCGGGGATCGGGCGGGTGACAAAGGGGTTCGTCGCGCCGAAACGGTTGTTGCGGTAGTACTCGAAGAGGTCGCCGTGAAAATCGTTCGTGCCGCTCTTGGTGACGGTGTTGATGACCGCACCGGCGGCGCGCCCGTACTCCGCCGAGTAGTTCGACGTGTTGACCTGAAACTCGCGGATCGAAGACTGGCTGACGACGTAGCTGATGCGCGTGCGTCCGCGTTCTTCGCCGTAGAAGGCGTTGTTGTTGTCGCCGCCGTCGAGCGTGCTGTTGTTCAGGAGGCCGGAGACGCCGCGGAAACTGTTAAGACCGAAACCGCCCTCGGCCGTGACGCCCGGCGTCAACAAGACGAAGTTGGAAGCGCGGCGGCCGTTGATCGGAAGCTCGTTGATCGAGGTCTGGTTGATGTTGTTGGAGAAGTCCTGCTGAGTCGTATTGATGACCGGAGCCTCGGCCGTCACTTCGACCTGTTCGGTCGAGCCGGTGATGCCGAGCGGGATGTCGAGCGAGGTCACGCGCCCGACTTCCACCACGACGTGCTGCTGCGAGAAGGGGGCGAAGCCCGACACGCCGACGGAGACCGTGTAGTTTCCGGGCTGCAACTGAACGACGCGGAAGCGGCCTTCGTCGTCCGAAGTCGCCGTGCTTTCCCGGTTCGTTCCCTCGTTACGCACGGTCACGGTTGCGTTCGGCACGACTGCGCCGTTCGGGTCTTTGATCAGGCCGCCGATGGCGCCGTCCGTCGTGGACTGTGCTGCCGCCAGGGTGATCCCGAAGGTCAGGCAGAGCACCAGAGTCACCAGCGCGCAAACTGAGCGGTACAGGGGTGGTTTCGACATATTTCGTCCTTTTCTAATTTCGATTGTTGGGCTGAGTTCAGACACAGTGCAGACCTACAGGGGGCGACTTCCGTGTCCGAAGATGTTAGCGGTTAACCTTTGTGTAGGTAATGAAAGACTGCGTTGCTTGAAAGCAAGGTTATATCATAAGACGAGGCGTTTACGCGAGTCTTACGGCAAAACAAACGGGATGTTAAATACTACAATTTGCGCGCCGCGGCAAGCCTAAAACCCCACCTCTTTCCGCCCGCACCCGCGCCCGTGGAATTATTACGCCCGCTGCCGCCGAATAGTTTTTCCGACGCGAAAATAGACTTTCACGCAAAGCCGAAGCCCGCGTGGGCGGCGCATTCGGCGGCCTGCGCCCCCCACTCTCCAGCCGCCCGCACGGCCGCTCAAACATCTCTCGCCGCCGCTACTTTATTCGCACCGGCTACTCCGTTCGCACTTGTCATCGGACACTCATGTTTACGGGCATTAACCGACGATCTACGCGTGCCGGGCGCGAAAGGTGCGAAGCAAGTATCGCGCCCGCGCGGGTTGGCGCAAGTTCACGCAAAGTTTATTGCGGGCTGAAACGGCGGCATTTGGCGTCGTTTCCGGAGCACGCCGCGGCGGGGGCGCGTGGCACGATGATTGAAAGAAGTGTCGGACGTGTGGGGCGATGCGGAGCCTGTTCAACTTCGCCGTCCCGACGCGACACGACATTGATATTTGCGCCAGAGGGGGGAAAACTGTTGGCGCAAACGTCGGACGCCCCGGCAGGCTTTTTGAGGAGAGAGCTTGTCCGGGGCGTTCGTATGGAAAAGCAGGGATGAGGGCGGAGGGATGAGGGATGAATGAAGGCACTAAC
>DASQNL010000569.1:0-11879 GCA_035644995.1 Pyrinomonadaceae bacterium
GTCGAGAGCGGCCGGGCGGCCGCGACGTTGCGGAAGTTGCTCGAAGTAAACGGCGACAGTTAAATCTCACAAACAATATTTCGGAGATGAACGGCGGGGCGCGTGCGTCTCGCGTTCGTTTATCGTGGGCGGTGCGGGAATCAACATGCTGGATAATTTAGGAAATCTGGAGCGGACGCATTCGTGCGGCGGGTTGCGCGCGGAGCACGTGGGGCAGACGGTGGTGCTGATGGGTTGGGTGGCGCGGCGGCGCGACTTCGGGCCGCTGACGTTCTTCGATCTGCGCGACCGCGACGGCGTGACGCAGGTCGTCTTCAACGAGGAGACGGCGCGCGAGGCGCACGCGAAGGCGAAGCAGCCGCGCGGCGAGTATGTCATCGCCATCACGGGCGAGGTGGTGTTGCGCGAAGAGGGGCAGCGCAATCCGAAGATCGCGACGGGCGAAGTTGAGGTGCAGGCGCGCGAGCTTTTGATCCTGAACGACGCGCGCACGACGCCCTTTCAACTCGAAGTCGCGGGCGGCGAGATGCTCGCGGCGGAAGATTTGCGCCTGAAGTATCGCTATCTGGATTTGCGTCGCCCGCAGTTGCAGGCGAACCTCAGGATGCGTCATCGCATGCTCGCGGAGATTCACCGCTACATGGACGAGCAGGGGTTCACGGAGATCGAGACGCCGATCATGATCAAGAGCACGCCGGAAGGGGCGCGCGATTACATCGTGCCGTCGCGCACGTTTCCGGGGAAGTTTTACGCGCTGCCGCAGTCGCCGCAGTTGTTCAAGCAACTGTGCATGATCGCGGGGCTGGACAAGTATTACCAGATCGCGCGCTGCTTCCGCGACGAAGACCTGCGCGCCGACCGCCAGCCGGAGTTTTCCCAACTCGACGTGGAGATGAGCTTCCCGACGCTCGAGCGAATTTACGCGCTCGTCGAAGGCTACTTCGCGCGCGTCTTCCGCGCCTGCACCGGCGTCGAACTGCCCACGCCTTTCCCGCGCTTGTCTTACGCCGAGGCCATGCGCCGCTACGGCAGCGACAAGCCCGACCTGCGTTTCGGCATGGAACTCCAAGACCTCGCGCCCGCGCTCGCGGGCACAACCTTCGCGCCGTTCGCCGCCGCGCTCGCGGGCGGCGGGGAAGTGAAGGGCATCGTCGTCAAAGGGGCGGCGGGGTGGTCGCGCAAGATGCTCGACGAATTACAAGAGCACGCGAAGCGTTACGGCGCGGGCGCGCTGGCGTGGATCAAACTGGGCGACGAGGTCTCGTCTTCGTTGTTGAAGGCTCTCGGCGAGGAGACGACGAGGGGCTTGGCCGGGGCTGCCGGAGCCGAACCGGGCGATCTGACGCTCATCGTCGCGGGCAAGTCGAAGACGGTCGCGGCGAGCCTCGGCGCGTTGCGCGTGGAAGTGGCGAAGCGCGAGAAGTTGATCCCGGAAAATGTTTACGCGCCGCTGTGGGTGACGGAGTTTCCGATGTTCGAGTATGACGAGGAAGCGGATCGTTACTACGCGATGCACCACCCGTTCACCTCCGCGCTCGACGAGGACTTGCCGCTCTTGGAGCGCGCGGTCGAAGCCGGCGAGACCGGGTTGCTCGGCAACTTGCGCGCGAAGGCTTACGACGCGGTGATCAACGGCGTGGAGGTGGCGGGCGGCTCGATTCGTATTCACCGGCGCGACGTGCAGCGGCTCATCTTCAAGGCTCTGGGCATGACGGACGAAACGGCGCGCGAGCGTTTCGGATTTTTCCTCGACGCCCTGGAGTTCGGCACGCCGCCGCACGGCGGCATCGCCTCCGGCATCGAACGCACGATGATGGTCTTAGCCGGCACGGAGAACATCCGCGACGTGATGGCCTTCCCGAAAACGGCTTCGGCCGCCGACTTGATGATCGACGCGCCCGGCGCGGTTGACCCGCACATGCTCGCCGATTTGCACATCCGCGTGAACGAAGCTTGAGCGCGCCGCGGCGGCGAAGGAGAAGAAGCAAGGTTGCGATGAACACGAAACGTCTCATCTCTCAAACGCTCGCATGGCTGTCGGTCTGGTCGCTCGCGTCCGTGGTCGCCGTCACGGCGCAGACTCAGCCGCCGCCCGCCGCGCCGCCGCTCATCGCCGTGCGCGCCGCGCGGATGCTCGACGTGCGCAGCGGCAACGTCGTCACGAACGCCGTCGTGCTCATCGAGAACGGGCGCATCAAGTCGGCCGCGAGCGGGACGGCGATCCCGGCGGGCACGCAAGTGCTAGACCTCGGCGGCGCGATGCTCCTGCCCGGTCTCACCGACAGCCACACGCACCTCTTGCAAAACTACGACAAGCGGATCGGCGGCGACGACCCGAATATGATCCTGACCGTGACGCAACTCGGCACGACGCGTCGCGCTTTGCTCGGCGCATTGCAGGCGCGCGAGATGCTGGAAGCGGGTTTCACGGCCGTGCGCGACCTCGGCAACTCCGGCTGGAACGGCGATGTCGCGCTGCGCGAGGCGATCCGTTCCGGCTGGGTCGTGGGGCCGCGCCTGTTCGCTTCGACGCGCGCTCTCTCGGCGGCGGGCGGGCAGTTCGGCAATGTTTCGGCGGAGATGCAGAAGATACTGGAACAGGAGTACGTCGTGGTCAGCGGCGTCGAGGAAGCGCGGCGAGCGGTGCGGCAGGCTTTCTACGACGGCGCGGATTTGATCAAGGTGATCGTCAACACGGGGGCGCGCGTCTTGTCGCTCGAAGAGTTGAAAGTGATCGTGGAGGAGGCGCACCGGGTCAACCGCAAAGTGTCGGCGCATGCCATCGGCGACGCCGCGACGCGCCTCGCCGCCGAGGCCGGCGTCGATTCCATCGAGCACGCTTACACGATCCCCGACGATGCGCTGAGGATGATGGCCGCGAAGAAAATCTTCCTCGTCCCGACCGATTTCCCCTCCGAGTTTTACCTGCCGCCGGGACTCACGACGGCGGCGGAGCGCGAGGCCGCGCTGAAAAATATCAAGGGATTTACGAGCGGCAGCCGCGAGCGTCTGGCGCGCGCCGTCAAGTTGGGCGTGCGCGTCTCGGCCGGTTCGGATTCTTACTACGCCGAACCGGGGCAGACGCGCGGGCAGACGAGCAAACTCATGTTTCGCGCCTACGCCGAGTCCGGCATGACGCCGCTTGAGATCATCCGCGCCGCGACCATCAACAACGCCGAATTGTTCGCCGGGGAGCGCGCCCTGTTCGGCAGCATCGAGGCGGGCAGGTTCGCCGACTTGATCGCCGTCGTGGGCGATCCTCTGAAAGAGATCACGGAACTTGAGCGCGTGCGCTTCGTGATGAAGGGCGGCGCGATTATCAAAGACGAGTTGACGGCGAAAGGCGCGGCGGCCGCCGCCGCGACGGCGGCGCGTCCGTCGAAGTAGAGTTTTTCAGGTACGGCGCAAGGCAGGAGGAGGGCAGCGGCTTATTGTCACGATCCGGCGCACGCAAGTTGAGGAGATGCTGGCGCACGCGCGCGAGGCTCGTCCTGAAGAGTGTTGCGGTCTCGTCGGCGGCGACGCGGAAGGCTTCGGGGCATCCGTCTATCGTCTGCGCAACATCGCGGCCGACCCGCGCGTGGCCTACGACGGCGACCCGCAGGATTTGTGCGAGGCGCAGCGCACGATGCGCGCGCGCGGCGAGAGACTGCTGGCAATCTATCACTCGCACCCGCGCGAGGCCGCGCCCGCGCCTTCCGAGTCGGACGTGCGTCTGGCCTATCACCCGTCGGCCGTCTACTTCATTATCGGCATCGAAGACGGCGACGGCGGGGCGGACGAGGGCGCGGCCGCGAGCCTGCACGCGTTTCGTATTTTTAGGAGCGAAAAACTTTGGGAGAGAGTAGAATACGCCATCGTCGAGAGTTGAATTGAGGCGAACCCTATGCGCGCGTGATTCGTAATAGTGACTATGGCCGAGAAGCGAAGCAAATACGATACAGACCCGCTCGATCCTGATTTCGTTCGCCAGACCGAACAGATCAGCGGCATGGGGCGCGAAACGGCGCGTACCCCGAACGAACAGGCGCGCCTGAACCCGGAGGCCGACGCGCCCACGCGTCTTATTGACGACACTCTCGCTCAACCCTACCCCTCCATCTTCGTGCCGCCGACCCAGACGCCGACACCACCGCCGCCGCCCGCTTATCAGCAACCGACATATCAACAGCCCACTTACCGGCAGCCTACTTATCAGCAACCGACGGCGGCCAACTTCGTTCGCCCCGCGCCGATGGCGGGCGCGCCGCACGCGCCGCACATACCCGCGCCGCCCACGTCGCGCCCGGTGGCGGGCATCGGCATCCCGGAAAACATCGCGCTCGTCCTGCCTTACGCGCCTTTCTACATCGGCATCGTCGCCGCCGCTATCGAACTGCTGATCGTGCCGCGCACCGAGACGCGCGTGCGTTTCCACGCCGCGCAAGGCCTGGCTCTGCAACTCGCCATTCTGGCCGTCTCGTTCTTGCTCGGATTCATCGGCAGCCTCTCCGGCGTCGGCGTCGGCCGCGCCTTCTTCTCAATCGCCGCCACCATCTTCCTCGTCGTCTCCATCATCCGCGTCTGGAAAGGCGAGACGCACCACCTCACGCCTCTCGACGAAGCCACGAGTTGGCTCTACGAACGCATCGAACCGCGCAAGTAAGCCGGCGCAAGCTGCAAGGCCGACCCCGCCGCTCGCCCGCCGCCCGCCAACGGTATCCAATCTTTTCTTTTGCCGTTGCTCTCGCGCGTTTTGTGATAATCTCGCGCGTGTCTCTCCACATCGGACGCGAGCTTTAATCGTCGTCAATTCAACTCATCGAGGTGCCGTCTCTTGGCTTTGCTGCTCAAACTCCGCGCGCGCTTCGCGCCCGTCGTCGCTCTCGCGCTCGTCGTGTCTCAACTCGTGTCGGCGGTCGAAACCTCAGCGCAACGCCGGCGGCCGCGGCGCGTCTTCCGGCCGCCGGTCGCGGCGCGCGAGAATGCGCCGGGGGCGCAGCACGATGCGCGCGTGGCGCAACTCGCGGCGGAATATTTGCAGGGACGTTTCGCTTTCTACCCGTCGGAGGCGACCGCGCTCGGCGTGCATGAGTTCGACCACGCGCTCGAAGCGCGCGACGCGGATTCCATCGCGCGTGAGGTGAGGCGTTTGCGCGGCGCGCTGGCCGCCCTGGCGCGCGTGCCGGAATCGAGGTTGTCGGCGGAAGCGCGCTACGATTATCTCGTGTTGCAATCGCACGCGCGCGCCGAGTTGCTCGAACTCGAAGACGTGCGGATGTGGCAGCGCAACCCGAACATCTATAACCAGTTGCTCGCGTCGGGCGTGGACAACATTCTGAAGCGTAACTACGCGCCCATCGCCGCGCGGCTCGACGCGCTCGTCGCCCGCGAGCGACAGGTGGCGCGGCTGCTCGCGGACGCACGCGCCAATCTGCAAAACCCGCCGCGCATCTACACCGAGACGGCCATCGCGCAGGTCGGCGGGAGCATTGATTATTTCCGGAAGGTCGTGCCGCAGATGTTCGAGCGCGCGGGCGGCGGGCGTCTTCCGGCGGTGCGCCGCGCCGAGTTTGAGACGACGAACGAGAGCGTGGTGCGCGAACTCGTGTCTTTCAGGGAATGGCTGCGCGCGGAACTGTTGCCGCGCTCGAACGGCGACTACGCCATCGGCGCGGAGAATTATCGCCGCAAACTTCTCTACGAGGAGATGGTCGAGACGCCGCTCGCGCAACTCGTCCGCGAGGGCGAACGCGAGTTGCGCCGCACGCAGAACGAGATGCGCGCGGTGGCCGAGGAGATCGCGCCGGGGCGCGACTTGATGAACGTCATCCGCGCGCTTGGGCGCGAGCACCCTTCGGCGGATGGCCTCGTCGGCGAGACGCGCGCCGAGTTGAACCGCATCCGCGCCTTCGTCCGCACGCAGGGGATTTTGACGCCGCCCGCGAGCGAAAATTTGCAGGTGGCGGAGACGCCCGAATACGCACGCTCGACGAGCTTCGCTTCGATGGACACGCCGGGCGCGTTCGAGCGCGTTGCGACCGAGGCTTATTACTACGTGACGCCGCCCGACCCGGCCTGGGACGCGCGCCGCAAAGAGGAGCACCTGAGTTTTTACAACCGCTATTCGCTTCCCATCGTCTCGATCCACGAAGTTTATCCCGGCCACTATTATCAACTGCTCGCCGCGCGCCGTTCGCCTTCGCGCGTGCGCGCCGTGCTCGGCTCCGGGAGTTTCATCGAAGGCTGGGCGCACTATACGGAGCAGATGATGTTGGACGAAGGCTTCGGGGGCAACAACCCGAAGTTGCGGCTCGCGCAGTTGCAGGCCGCGCTGTCGCGCCTGTGTCGCTATCTCGTCGGCCTCAAGCTGCACACGCAAGGGCTGAGTTACGAAGGCGGCGTCGAGTTCTTCATGCGCGAGGGCTACATGGAACGCGCCAACGCGGAACGCGAAGCCCGGCGCGGCACGCTCGACCCGACCTATCTCATCTACACGCTCGGCAAGATGGAGATTTTGAAGTTGCGCGAGGAATACCGCGCGCGCGCGGGCGCGGCGTTCCGCCTCGGCGAGTTTCACGACCGGCTGCTCGCTTACGGCAGCCCGCCCGTCAAGATTTTGCGCATGGCTCTCGTCGGCGACGCGACCGCCCCTTCGAACCCGACGCCCGCCGATGTCGAGGCGGAGGATCGCACGAACGTCGTCGAGTTTTCCGTGCTGGCGACGGGAGCGATGAGCCGGCACGGGGGCGGGCGCGGCGTCGAATTGATCACGAATGAGAACGATTGGCGACGGGCGTGGGCGACGGTCGGCGGCGGCCGCCCGCAGCCTGAGATCAATTTCAATTCGCGCGCGTGCATCGTCGTCTATCAAGGGCAGCAAGCGACGGGCGGTTACAGCATCGAGATCGCCGAGGTTAAGCGTGATGGCACTGTGCTTGCAGTAGATGTCAGAGAGCGGCGTCCGGCGTTCGGAGACGTTACAACCCAGGTCATCACCTCGCCGTTTGTCGCCGTCTCCATTCCGCGTCCGCCGACGGGCGCGAGCGTCATCCTGACGGGCGAGGGACAGAGCGAGGTTGAGCCGGAAACGCAACAAAACCGCAAGATTATCAACAGACGGCGCGGGCGGCGCGCACGCGGGCGCAGGAATTGACGGCGTTTGACCGAGGCCAACCTGCCAGCGCCCGAATTCATCAAAGCAGCGTCGGAATAATACACGGCGCGCGTGGCGCGCGAACAGACTTCCGGCGTACCAGAATCAACGCTCTCCCGTTGCGGAAACCGGCGCAGGCACGTAAGTCGGCGTCGAGTAGTTTGTAAGGTTTCGGGGGGAGACGCTTTTCGTGGAAGAGCGGCGCGAACCCCTCGTCAGGTCGAGCGGGATTCGCGCCGCTCTTTGAGTTGGCATCTGGAGTTGGCATCTGACGGAGCAGAACGCGGACGCCCGACCGTGAGTTCGCGTGTTATCGAAGGAGAGAGCATGAAAAATATTAATCATCGTAATCAAAGCCGCGCCCGCGCCGTTTTCGCGTGGCTGCTGGTGTTCGTCGTCGCGGCCATGCCGCTCGCCGCGCTCGCGCAGGGCACGCGCATCGTCCCGCCGAAGAACGGGTATAAGATTCAAGACGACGTGCAGGCCGGGCAGCAGGCGGCGCGCGAGGCCGAGCAGCAGTTGCCGCTTCTCAACGACTACGAGGTGCAGAATTACGTCGAGCGCATCGGTCAAAGATTGGTGAGCGCGATTCCGGGCGAGTTCAATTATCCGGAGTTTCGCTACAGTTTCAAGGTCGTCAACATGCGCGAGATCAACGCCTTCGCTTTGCCGGGCGGCCCGATGTATCTCAATCGCGGCATGATCGAGGCGGCGAAGTCCGAGGGCGAGATGGCGGGCGTGATGGCGCACGAGATCAGCCACGTCGCGCTGCGGCACGGCACGGCGCAGGCCACGAAGGCGCAGAAGTATTCCATTCTCGGCGGCATCGGCGCGATTGCGGGCGCGGTGATCGGCGGCGGCCTCGGCAGCGTCGTCGGTCAGGGTTCGCAAACGGCTGTCGGCGTCTACTTCCTGAAGTTCGGGCGCGAGTATGAGACGCAGGCCGACATCCTCGGCGCGCAGATCATGGCGCGCGCCGGTTACGACCCGCGCGATCTGGCGCGCATGTTTCAGACCATCCAGCAGCAGGGCGGCGGCGGCAATCCGGAATTTTTGAGCAGCCACCCGAATCCCCAAAATCGCTACGCGCGCATCAACCAGGAAGCGCAACTCCTCGGCGCGGGGCGCGGCACCGCCGGCAACACGCGTGATTTCCAGAACGTGCAGGCGCGCTTGCGCGGTCAGGGTCGCGCGCCTTCGATGGGCGAGGTGGCGCAGGGACGGCAACAGGGTGGGCAGAACTACCCGACCGGCGGGCAGCGCGGTCAGGTCGCCTATCCTTCGACGCGCTATCGCCAGATCAACAGCCAACTGTTTCGCCTGAGCGTGCCGGACAACTGGCGCGATTACGCGGGGCAGAATTCCATCACGCTCGCGCCCGAAGGCGCGGTGGGGCAAAACGCCGTGACGCACGGCGTCATCCTCGGCGTCGATCAGTCGCAGAGCCGGAACTTGCGGCAGGCGACCGATCAGTACCTCAACGAAATCTTGCAGATCAACTCGTACTTGCGCCCGCAGGGCGGCTACAGCCGCACAACCGTCTCCGGACGCGCCGGTCTGGCGACGACGCTCATAGGTCGTTCGCCCATCACGGGGCAGGCCGAGGTGGTGACGGTCGTCACGACGCTGTTGCGCGACGGCAGCATCTTCTACATGAACTACGTAACGCCGCAATACGACCAGCGCAACTACCAGAACGCGTTCAATCAAATTCTGCGTAGCATTGAACTGAACGACTAAGAGGTTCGACGAAACTCGTTCGAGCCGTAAAAAGCGGAAGGCCGGTTCGCATATGCGAACCGGCCTTCTTTTTGTTTGCCCGTGAGCGGCGCGTCTAATCGATGAGCGGCATCTTCGCGCCGCATTCGGGACAGAACTTGGTGGCTGCTTCCGGTTGATGGCCGCAGCCCTGACAGGTGGGGCGCGGCGGTTTGGTCGGCGTGCCGCATTCGGGGCAGAACTTGGCCTTGCCTACGTCCACGCCGCACGAGACGCAGGCGAGCGTCTGCGCGGAAGCGACGGCGGCGGCTCGCGCCGGGGCGCGGACGTGCGCGTCCGCGCCCATGTCGATTTTCGAGGCGTAGTCGGTTTGCCGCGCCCGCTCGTGGAGTTGTTCGCGCGCGGCTTCGGCCTTCGCCTGAGCGTGCGAAGCGGCGAGTTCCTCTTGATAGTCGGGCGCGCATTCTTCGCACTGCCCCGCGCTCGCGTTCCAGCACACTTCCGGGCACACCCACCTGCCGCAACGCGAGCATTGATGAAAATGCCCCTTGCCCTCTTCAACCGCTTGGGCGAGGGCATCGTCGTGCGCCTTGCCGCCGACGGAACGCTGGATGTCGTAAGCCGAGTTGCCGGCCGTGCTCGCCCAGCCGCCGAACAAGTCGCCCGCCGCGCGCAGCAGAGACCCGGCCGTGCCGATGGCGGAGGCCTGAAACCGCGACATGTAACCGTTCCCGCACTTGTCGCAATGAAACTTGAACTGATAACCCCGATCCGTCGAGAGGTCATCGTAATTGTTCACGAATTGCACCAACGCCATGCCGAATTCTCCCGTGCCCTTTCCAGCGGATTAAGAATTGCCGACTATGTCGCGCGCGGGCGAACATGCGCCCCGCGCCCGGTATTTTATTCGCTCAAACTTCACTTGTCACTGCTTTTCGCTTCGAGCCAGAGCGTCTCCATTTCGTCGAGCGTGGCGGCGTCGAGCGTTTGGCCGCGCGCTTCGAGGCCGCGTTCGATGTGGCTGAAGCGGCGGCGGAATTTACGATTGGTCAACTTCAACGCGGCTTCGGGTTCGACCTTCAAGCGGCGTGCGATGTTCGTCACGACAAAGAGCAGATCGCCCAACTCTTCGCGGACGCGCGCCTGCCCGGCCTCCACGGTCGCCGGGTCGACCGCGTCGCCCGCCGCGTTGCCGCTCTCCTGAATGGCGGCCTTGAGTTCGTCCACCTCTTCGTGCAGCTTGTCGAAAATCTGTTCGACGTTCTCCCAGTCGAAGCCGACGCGCGCGGCCTTCGTCGTCAACTGGTGCGCCTCCATGAGCGCGGGCGCTTTGGCCGAGACGCCGTCCAGCAGCGATGAATCTTTCGCGGCCTCGGCCTTTCCGGCCGCGCGTTTCTCTTCGGCCTTGATCGCCTCCCAGTTGCGCAAGACCTCCGCCGAATCCGCCGCGCTCTCGCCGGCGAAAACATGCGGATGGCGGCGCACCATCTTCGTGTGGATCGCTTCGACCACATCGTCAATGGTGAACTCGCCGCGCTCCGCCGCGACCTGTGCGTAGAAGACGATCTGAAACAGGAGGTCGCCGAGTTCGCCGCGCAATTCCTCCGGGCGACCCTCGCGCGCCTCTTCGACGGCCTCGAAAGCCTCGTAGGCTTCTTCCAACAGCATCGGCGCGAGCGTGGCGTAGGTCTGCTCGCGATCCCACGGGCAACCTTCGGGCGAGCGCAAGCGCGCCATCAGCGCAACGAGATCGGTGAATGTCACGGGCATAGAGTTACCGGAAGTCGGAAGTGAAAAGTCAAAGTTTGTTGTCACGGACGTTGATGGCTCAAGTCTAAAACTTATAGCGCGAGGTTCCAAGCCGGCTTGAGGAAACTTTCCGCCGCGCAAGGGGGTTTCCGCCGCGGAACTTCCGCGCAGCCGTTCGATCCCGCACGCGCGTTGACGGATAGACAAGCGCGAGTCCGGCGATGTTTAATGAGCCTTAATTCTCCTCAACGGATTTCATTGCGCGGAGCGGTTTTATGATAGTTGCGGCTTTTCTCTTCGGCGTCCTTATCTTCTGCATCTCGGTCTTCTTCCTGATCAGCTACATCAACAGTAATAAGTCATGGCGGCGCAACCAACACGCTAGGGTGCGGCAGCGGGAATTGCAGTTGAAACTTGAGGCCGACTTGCGTGCGCGCATCGAGGCCGACGCGCATCAGTTTGACGAAGCGCGGCGCGCGCTGCTCGGACGCGAGGGCGGCGACTCGGAACGCCCCGGCAGGAAGCACGCCGTCTAACCCCCGCACGAATCGCCACCGCCCACGCCCCGTCGCCGACGCCTTTCTTGCGGCCACATCGCGCTCGGTGCTACCATCCTCCGGCAACTCAAAGATCACAAAATTTAACTCTTGGATTGTGCGGCTCCCGTGCGCGGGTCGCCGCCGCGAATTTGAGCGACGAGATGAGCGAAGAAAAACCACATTTCAAAGTTACAGACCGGCGTCTGTTCAACCCTGACGGCACGCCCCGCGACATCGAGCGCGAGACGGAGGCCACCACCACCACCACCGCCGCCGCCGACACCGGCGCGCCCGCCGCGCCGGGAACGGAAACGGCCGCCGCGCGACCCGACGCACCTTCCGCCGCCGCGCCGCCCGCCGCTGAAACCGCGCGGCGAGAGCCATCGTCTCCGCCCGCGTCCGAAACGGCGAATGAGGCGCGCCCTTCGGCGGGGGCGACCTCCGCCGCCGCCGCCGGGGGGGCTGCTCCGGCCGGAACGGAAGACCCGACGCCCTTCGCCAATCTCGTCATGTTCATTGCCTCGCCCGCGGCGGCGGCGATGGGGATGACGGAGCATCCCGGTCTCGCGCCCGGCGAACTCGACCTGCCGCTCGCCAAGCACTGCATAGATCTGCTCGGCACGATTCAACAGAAGACGCGCGGGAATCTCGGCACGCAGGAGGGGCAAATCATCGAAGGGCTGCTCGCCGAACTCCGCATGCAGTACATCTCACTCACCTCGGCGCAACGGCCGCCC
>DASQNL010000570.1:0-1624 GCA_035644995.1 Pyrinomonadaceae bacterium
CCCGCCAAGTGGAACATACGCGCAGACGACTCGCTCATGCGCAGTTTGCAGGACGGGCGGGTTAATCTACTTTTCGTCGGGCGCGTCGCGCCGAACAAACGTCAGGACGAACTCGTCGAAGCCTTCGCGCATTACCGCACGCTCGACGCCGACTCGCGCCTCATCATCGCCGGAGAGGGCCGCGCCTCCGACCCTTACTACGCGCGGCTGCTCGGCGTCGTCAAAGCGCACGGACTCGCGGAGCACGTCGTCGTCACCGGACAGATCACCGACGCCGAACTGCTGGCCTACTACCGCACGGCGCACCTATACTGGTCTCTGAGCGAACACGAAGGTTTCGGCGTGCCGCTCGTCGAGGCGATGTGGTTCGACGTGCCGGTGCTCGCCTATAGCAACACGGCGACGCCGGAGACTCTGGGCGCGGCGGGCGTCACATTCGACAGCAAAGCGGATTTGCGCGCCGTCGCTTCTCTCGCTAAGCTGCTCACGCGCGACGACGATTTGCGCCGCCGCGCCATCGCCGCCGGACGCCTGCGGCGCGAGGCTTTCACGCCCGCCAGCGTTCACTTGATACTCGACGATCTGATCGCGCGCATGGAACGCTCGACCGCAGGGCGACAGCAGCAGCACCGCGCGGAGGTTGCATAACAATTTGAGTTCGACCACGAGAGAGACTGAAACGACGACCAGGACGACGCGCCCCGCCGCCACGATGGCGACGACGGCGGGCGAGTCTGTGTTGACGCGCACGGACGCGGGCGCGCAACCGGCGCACGCGCCCATGCTTGCCATCGTCGTGCCCTGTCTCAACGAAGAACTCGTCGTCGGCACGACGGCGCGCCGCCTCGTCGAAGTGCTGCGGCATCTGTCAGCCGCAGGGAAAATTGACGCGGAGAGTTTCGTCTATCTCGTTGACGACGGAAGCACGGACGCGACGTGGGCAGTCGTCGAAGAACTGCACCGCGAGGACGCGCGCGTCAAAGGTCTCAAACTCGCGCGCAACGTCGGCACGCAGAACGCTCTGCTCGCCGGACTCCTGAGCGTCAAAGAGCACGCCGATTGCGTCGTCACGATTGACGCGGATTTGCAGCAGGACGAACAGGTCATCGAGACGTTTCTGGAAAAATATGCGGCGGGCGCGCACATCGTCTACGGCGTGCGCAAAGGTCGCGGCGATTCGCTTTTGAAGAAGGCGACTTCGAGTTTCTTCTACAACTCGATGACGCTGATGGGCGCGAAGATCATCAAGCACCACTCGGAATACCGTCTCGTCTCGCGCAAGGCCATCGAAGCCATCTCCGAATACCGCGAGTACAATCTGTTTTTGCGCGGCATCTTCGTTGACATCGGCTACAAATCCGAGATCGTGCCGTTCACGGTGCGCCGTCGCGGCGCAGGACAGTCGAAACACAATTTCCGCAAGCTCGTGTCGCTCGCGCTCGACGGCATCACGTCGTTCAGCGTCGTGCCCTTGCGGCTCGTGACGGTCGCCGGTCTCCTCGTCTTTTTGTTCAGCGTCCTGATGACGCTCTTTTACCTCTATCACAAAATACGCGGGCACACGCCGCCCGGTTGGGCGGGCACGATCATCCCGATCTATTTTCTCGGCGGCGTGCAGATCATG
>DASQNL010000571.1:0-7035 GCA_035644995.1 Pyrinomonadaceae bacterium
CCTCTTGAGTGCTTTCTTTCATCCCTCATCCCTCCGCCCTCATCCCTTCTCACTTCCCCCCCGCCGACTCTCAAGGAGAAAATTTCCGCATGGGCAAATATGAAGACGCAGACTTGATCTTGAAACTCTACGATCTGCGCCGCGAAGAGACGATGCGTAAGGCGCGCGCTTGGCTGGCGGCGTTCAATCCCGAAAGTTTGCAGGACATCTTGAACATCGCCACGGGCGAGCACAACGCCTACCTGCGCATGGTGATGTCTTACTGGGACATGGCCGCCTCGCTCGTCAACAACGGCGCGATTGACGAGAAGATGTTCAGCGACGCCAACGGCGAACACTTCTTCTACTACGCCAAGTTCGAGCCGTTCATGGAGGAACTGCGAGCTGTCTTCGGCCCGCAGATGTGGACGCACCTCGAACAACTCGTGATGCGCTCGCCGAACGCGAAGGAGCGGCTCGCCAAGATGCGCGAGATGTCGAAAAACATGGCGGCGCGCCGTGCGGCCGCGGCAACGACCAACCAGACACCCTCCGACGGAGTCGTCCCACAAAACGAACAGCGTAGGCAAGCGGCAGCGACGGCCAACCAGACATCATCAGACGAGCAGCCGACGCAACCCGCGCCCGGCGGCACGACCTCGAAGTAACAGCCGGTTTCGAGTTTCAGGTTTCAAGTTTCAGGACTGAGGTCGGAGGTTCTTCGTCTTGAAACTTGAAACCTGAAACTTGAAACTTGAAACTCATGAAGATTACGAGCACCGAGTTCGTCAAGAGTTCGTTCAGCGAGCAGGACTGGCCGCGCGCCGGGGTGCCGGAGGTGGCCTTTCTCGGCCGGTCGAACGTCGGGAAGTCGAGTTTGATCAACTCGCTGCTCGGCGTCAAAGGTCTGGCGCGCACGTCCTCGACGCCCGGCCGGACGCAGGCGCTCAACTTCTTCCTCATCAATCGCCGCTTCCATTTCGTAGACCTGCCCGGCTACGGCTACGCGCGCGTGCCGCGCGCGATTCGCGAGTCGTGGGGCGAAATCGTGACGACTTACCTTGCCAAGCGCGAGTCGCTTGTGTTATCAATTCAAATCGTAGATTCGCGTCACGATCCCTCTAAATTGGACTTGCAACTGCATGAATGGTTGATGGCTTATACGAAGCCGCACCTGACGGTTGCAACGAAATCCGACAAGCTCTCGCAAAACGAGTTGCGCAAAAATATCGGGCGCGCGCGGGAAATGTTAGGCGCGGCGGCGGGCGGCGGTGAAGTCGTCGCTTACTCCGCCGTCACGGGACACGGGCGCGAACGCGTCTGGCGCGCCATCGAAGAGGCCATAACCGTCTCACACTCCCCCAGTTGAAAAGTCGAATTGTCGCCTCGCGGCGACCCCGTGGACGCTTGACGGCATCTAACCTTTCGGTTAGAACTAAAGCTCACACAAAATAATTCGTTGAACTTTTACGGGATGCGAGAAGTTCGCAAATATTCGCCAACCACCTCGCACACATAACCGCCGGAAAATCGCCGCTCCTGCGCCGAGCCGCAAGCCTTCGCGCACCTGAGGCATCATTCCCGACATCATTCAAGGATTTAATTCATACGCGGCTCCCGAAGTCCGCCGGCAATTCAATCTCATTGACAGCAACATGACAAGAGTTGAACACAACTCTTGGTTAGAACAGGCGGCTCACGCACCACGGACGGAGGCCGCACTCAACAGAGAAAAGAGAAATGTCACAACGTACACCACGCACACGAACCAGCAGCAGTAGCAGCAGCGCCGCCGCCGGCACAGCCAACGGCAACGGCGAGAACGGCAACCGCACGACGACCGCCGTCGCCGCCGCCGTCGCCGACACTCCCCTGGACGATGTGGCGGAGAAGGATTTCATTCCTTCAGGCAGCGGCGACGCCTTCAATCTGGCGACGCTCAAGGAGATGTCCATCTCGAAGCTGACGCAGATCGCCAAAGATATGGACGTGCCCGGCGCGACGGGCATGCGCAAGCAGGAGTTGATCTTCAAAGTCCTCGCGGCGCAGACCGAAAAAAGCGGACTCATCTTCTCCGAGGGCGTGCTGGAAACCCTGCCCGACGGCTTCGGCTTCCTGCGCGCTCCCGAATACAACTACCTGCCCGGCCCCGACGACATCTACGTCTCGCCTTCGCAGATACGTAAATTCGACCTGCGCACCGGCGACACCGTCTCCGGCCAGATTCGCCCGCCGAAAGAGGGCGAGCGTTACTTCGCGCTCATCAAGGTCGAGGCGATCAACTTCGAAGCCCCCGGCGAGACGCGCGACAAGGTTTTCTTCGACAACCTGACGCCGCTCTACCCGGACGAGCGTCTGATGCTGGAGACCGAGAACGACGTGCTCGCCGCGCGCGTCATCGATCTCGTCACGCCCATCGGCAAAGGCCAGCGCGGCCTCATCGTCGCGCCGCCGCGCACGGGTAAGACGATGATGCTCCAGACCATCGCCAATTCAATTTCGAGAAACCACCCGGAAGTTTCGCTGATCGTGCTCCTCATCGACGAGCGGCCGGAAGAAGTTACGGACATGCAGCGTTCCGTCAACGGCGAAGTTATCTCTTCGACGTTCGACGAACCGCCGACGCGCCACGTGCAGGTCGCCGACATGGTGATCGAGAAGGCCAAGCGACTCGTCGAGCACAAGCGCGACGTGGTCATCCTGCTCGACTCACTCACCCGTCTCGCGCGCGCGCACAACGCGGTCGTGCCGCCTTCGGGCAAGATTCTCTCCGGCGGTATCGACGCCAACGCCCTGCAACGTCCGAAGCGTTTCTTCGGCGCGGCGCGCAACATCGAAGAGGGCGGCTCCCTGACGATCATCGCCACCGCTTTGATCGACACCGGCTCGCGCATGGACGACGTGATCTTCGAAGAGTTCAAGGGCACGGGCAACTGCGAAATCCACCTCGACCGTCGCCTCGTCGACAAGCGACTGTTCCCCGCCATCGACATCCAACGCTCCGGCACGCGTAAAGAGGAACTCCTCATCAGCAAGGAAGACCTCGCGCGCATCTGGGTGATGCGGCGCGTCCTGAATCCGCTCTCGCCCGTCGAGCAGATGGAAGTCGTGCTCGAACGTCTGGGCAAGACCAAGTCCAACGCGGAATTCCTCGCCTCGATGCAGAGCTAGGAAAGCCCCGAATCGTCAATCGTGAACCGGCAATCGTGAATGGAAAGACACTGTTTCCTTCTATTTACGGTTGACGGTTCACGATTTACTTTTTTCCGGCTTGTCACTTGCGACGGCTGTTGCGTAAAATAGCCGCCTAAGCTTTGCAGTTCAGACTGTGGGAACGCTCCGGCCGGGAGGAGTGTCGGGTGATCGGGTGTTGCGCGTCGCGATCTTATCGTCGGAGGCTGTGCCGTTCGCAAAGACGGGGGGCTTGGGCGATGTAGCGGGCGCGCTCCCGAAAGCGCTCATCGGCACGGGCGAGGCGGACGCGAGCCTCGTGCTGCCGCTCTACCAGCAGACGGATCGCGGCCTGCTCCGCGAGTTGCTCTTTGATAACCTGGAAGTGGAATGGACGGGCGGCAACCGCCGCGTCCGCGTGTTCCTGAGCGAAGAGACAATCGGCGCGCCGGTCTTTCTCATCGACGCCCCGGAATACTTCGCGCGCCCGAACGTTTACGGCTACTCGGACGACCACACGCGCTTCGCCTTCTTCTGCCGCGCCGCGCTCGCGCTCTTGAAACGACTCGGACGCCCGCCCGATGTCGTCCACAGTAACGACTGGCCGTGCGGGTTCGCCGTCGCGGAACTTCGCGCCCGTCGCGCCTATGACGATTTTTACCGGCGGACGCGCACGCTCTTTTCCATCCACAATCTGGCCTATCAGGGAGCGTTCGATCCGAGAGAGCTGGGCTATTTCGGTTTCGGTTGGGGCGAAGTTCACGACGCCTTTCTGCTGGAAGGCGCGGCGTCCGCGCTCAAAGCCGGCTTGATGCTCGCCGACGCCCTCTCGACCGTCAGCCGCCGCTACTCTTTCGAGATACAGACGCCCGCGCAAGGCGCCGGTCTCGACTGGCTGCTGCGCATGCGGCGCGAACGGCTCGTCGGCGTCACGAACGGCGTTGACTACGACGCGTGGAACCCGGCGACCGACCCGTATATCGCCGCCAACTTCGACGCGTATGACCTGACGGGCAAGCGCGAGTGCAAGCTCGACTTGCTGCGTCGCTTCGATTTGCCGGAAGAGGCCGAGCGACCCGTCGTCGCGATCATCTCGCGGCTCGTCGCGCAGAAGGGTTACGATCTGATTCGTGAGGCCGCCCCCGCCATTCTTGAGACGGGCGCGTTCTTCATCGCACTCGGCGCGGGCGCGCGGGAGTACGAAGACTTTTTGCAGTCGTTTCGCGACCACGCGCCGCATCGCGTCGGAATCTTCAAGGGCTACGCGGGCGAACCGCTCGCGCACCAGATCGAGGCGGGCGCGGACATCTTTCTCATGCCGTCGCTCTACGAGCCGTGCGGTTTGAATCAGATGTACAGCATGCGCTACGGCACCGTGCCCGTCGTGCGCGCGACCGGCGGTTTGGACGACACGGTGGAGCAGTTTGACCGTGCGCGCGGAACGGGCAACGGCTTCAAGTTCGGCGCATACTCGGCGCAGGCCATGCTCGGCAGCATCTACGAAGCGTTGTTCGCCTACGCCGACAAAGAACTCTGGCAGCGGATTCAACTGAACGGAATGCGCGCCGACAACTCTTGGGACGCGGCGGCGCGCAAGTACGTCGAGGTTTACCGCGCCGTGATGCGCATGTGACGCCGCGGCGGTAGGATTCGGGGAGCCGATTGTTTTTAGCAGAGAGAAAACATTGAAACGCGAGAGGTTTGGGCAATCATCCGGCTCGCGCCATTACAAGTAAGAAGAAGGAGATGTACCGTATGAGCGAAAGCGAATTTGTCAACGATGTGAGCGACGCCAATTTTGACGCGGAAGTTTTACAGTCGGATCGTCCCGTGCTCGTGGATTTTTGGGCGGCATGGTGCGCGCCCTGCCGGATGATCGCGCCGACGGTGGCGCAAGTGGCGGAGAAATACGCGGATAACGCGCGTGTCGTCAAGTTGAATGTGGATGAGAACCCGAACGTGCCGCAGAAGTACGGCATCAAGGGCATCCCGACGTTGATCCTGTTCAAGAACGGCAAAGAGGAAGAACGGGTGGTGGGCGCGACGAGCAAGGAAGCCATCTCGCGCATGATCGACAAGCACGTCAACGCCGGTACGGGCGCGGCGAATGCCTGAGTTTTATCGTCGCGGGAACGGGCGCGGGGCGGCGTTGACCGAACGCCTCGCGCCGTTTCTGTGGTTGCCGTCAAACAGTCTTTTGATTGTTCAAGCGCGCCGGCAGGCGTTTACATTCCGCAACGCGCGACTCCCGGACGCTCGATGAAACAAACCACCACCAACAGCCGCTTCAAGAGCGCGAGTCGTTCCCAGAAGAACAGCAAGCGGCGCTTACTGGAGGAACGGTTGACGGCGGCGAAGCGTCTGCGCGCCGTCGAGGACGCGCGCTTTCGCGCCCGGCAGGCGCAAGGCAAGTTGCGCCGTTTCGTCAGCGCAAACTTCCGCAAGCAGGAAGTGATCGATGCGCTCGCGCTCCGGCGGGGCGACTGCAACCGCTGCGGGGCATGCTGCGAGATACTCTTCAAATGCCCCTTCCTCAAGAAGCACTCGGACGGCACGTCCACCTGCGGCATCTACGAAGACCGCCCCAATCAATGCCGCCTCTTCCCCATCGAACGTCGCGACCTCGATGAAGTGCGCGGCCAATGCAGTTTCTACTTCATCGAAAAACCGATCAAGCTGGAACGAGCCAGTTAAAAACGTCAGTTGTCGGTAGTCAGTTGTCAGTAGTTTTAAAACAACGGGCAACGGACAACGGACAACGGACAGTTGATTATGTCACAAGTTATCGTTGTCATCGGCGCACAGTGGGGCGATGAGGGCAAGGGCAAGATCGTCGATCTGCTCGCCGAACGCTTCGACATCGTCTCGCGCTATCAGGGCGGGCACAACGCCGGCCACTCCGTCTACGTCGGCGAGCGGGCTTTCGTCCTGCACCTGATCCCTTCCGGCATCATCCACCCCGGCAAAACCTGCGTGCTCGGCAACGGGATGGTCATCGACCCGAAAGCCTTCTTCGAAGAGGCCGACCGCCTCGCCGCGCAAGGCTTGGAGGTCACGCCGGCGCGCGTCCTCGTCAGTTCGCGCGCCCATTTAATTCTCCCCTACCACCGCGCGCTCGACCACACGAGCGAGGAACGACTCGGCAACGAAAAGGTCGGCACGACGCTGCGCGGCATCGGCCCCGCCTACGAAGACAAGGCGGGGCGGCGCGGCATCCGCGTGGCCGACGCGCTCGTGCCCGCAGTGTTGCGCGCCCGCATCGAGCGCAATCTGGAAGACGCCAACCGCATCATTCAAGCCTACGGCGGGCAGGCCTTAGACGTTGAAGAGGTCTTCGCGGAGACGACGCGGCTCGTCGAACGCCTCGCGCCCTTCATCGCCGACACGACGCATTTCCTGAACCGCGCCGCGCGCGACGGCCGCTCGATCCTGATCGAAGGCGCGCAGGCCACGCTGCTCGACGTGGATCACGGCACCTATCCCTTCGTCACCTCTTCAAACACGACGGCCGGCGGCGCCAGCGTCGGGACGGGACTCGCGCCCCATCGCATCACGGGCGTGCTCGGCATCGTCCGCACCTACACGACGCGCGTCGGCGAAGGCCCCTTCCCGACCGAGATGCTCGAAGGCGAAGCGGAACTCGGACAACTGATCCGCGAGCGCGGGCGCGAGTACGGCGCGTCCACGGGTCGCCCGCGCCGCTGCGGCTGGTTCGACGCCTTCGCCACGCGCTACGCCGCCGAGATCAACGGCTTCACCTCCGTCGCGCTCACCAAACTCGACGTGCTCGACGCGCTCGACCAGATCAAGGTCTGCACCGGCTACCGTCTCGACGGCCGCGAGGTCGAATCCTTCCCCGCCGTCTCGCAGGACTTGCGCCGCGTC
>DASQNL010000572.1:0-3917 GCA_035644995.1 Pyrinomonadaceae bacterium
GTCGCGGGAAATGCCCGATGGAGATCATCGGGGCAGCCATGCGTAAGCTCGTCCACATTGCTTACGGTGTGCTTAAAAGCGGAAGACCCTTTGACCCGGAGATGTCTAAAACTGCTTGACAGCCAAGACGGTATCTAACGCCCCGCATCACCCGCCCGCACACATCTAATCAAGCATTCAAGCTGTCGGATGACATTCATGCTAATACGGGTCAGGCGCATGCCGTTGTCAGGCATCGCCTTATGCTTCAGGTATTGCCTGCGCTACCTTGCCTTTTCTACTTCGCCAGAGCGAAACGGCAATGCTGATTAGCATTACGTTGGCGGCTGTCCCTGCACAGAACATGACGATTCTTGCCAAGATACCGTGTGTCCCCTGCTCATAACTCACAAGCATTGCAGGAAGTAATAAGACCCACATGGTTATGGCAAGCATGGCATTCAGAAATTCATTATCCGTTTCAGGGAGAAAGGCGGCGGCAATCAGAAGAAGCCACTTAAGAATCTCAAGAACAATAGCAATTGCTAATACGCGCTTCATACTTCGTGAAATATCAGTCAGCTTTATCTGTTACCACAGCATAGATGCCTAACGCATATTCTACCGCAGGGCGCGGCTATAACTACGCCATGGAGCGTGAAAAGCCGCACCTGCCGCCTGACTCCGTAATAGAGCGGCAAATAGCCGCTCTCCGCGGCATAATACATCCAAATGCGCGTCAAAGGTCGCTTGTCGCATAGCTTGGCATGCCGCTCTATTGGCGTCCCGCCATCTGACGACACGTAGGTCAGGAGGAAAGACTCGCCCCATGACCTTCTACAACTTAGAGGCCACCGCCCTCCGTGTAAGTCCCACTCGTCATCTCCGCGCCAGGTGAGTCAACTATATTATTGCCCGAATTTGAGATTTGAAATTTTGAGATTTGAAATTTGTCCCGGTCTGTCGCCGCGCGCCCGTGGCGTCTTCTCCGTGTCTGCGCGGTGAAGGTCGGGCGGCATTCCGAAAGCTGATCGCCGCCGGTGTCTCTCGAAAGCGCGGCCGTTATATACTGGCCGGAGTTAATTCCAGAGAAGCGCACGGCGCGATGCTCGATCCGCGTGCGCGCCTAAACGAGAGAATCGCCCGTGACCGAAACATCTCCCCGCAGCAACATCATCTGCCTCGCCAGTCATTTCAAAGGCGCGGATTTCCTGCGCGAGTGCAAGCGACGGAACTGCCGCGTCTTTCTCCTGACGAAAGAGAAGTTGCGCGGCGAGGAGTGGCCGCACGACTCGATTGACGAGTTCGTCACCCTGCCGGACGATGCCGCGCCCGACCGTTTTATCTACGCCGCCACTCAACTGGCGCGACGGCATAAACCGGCGCGCGTCGTCGCGCTCGAAGAGTTCGACGTGATCACGGCGGGGCTGATCCGCGAACACCTGCGCGTGCCCGGCATGACGAGCGCGGAAGCGCGCCTGTTCCGCGACAAGCTGGCGATGCGCGGCGCGGCGCAAGCCGCGCGGATCGACGTGCCGGAGTTCGTCCACGTGCTCAACTACGCGGAGTTGCAGGAGTTCATGGAGCGCGTGCCCGCGCCCTGGGTCTTGAAGCCGCGCACGGACGTGTCGGCCATCGGCATCAAGAAAGTGTACGACGCGGAACAGGTCTGGCGCGCGATTGACATGCTCGACGCCCGCGCGCGGCTCGACGAACAGTCGTCCTTTTACCTGCTCGAACGCTTCGTCGCGGGCGAGGTTTATCACGTCGATTCAATCGTCTCCGGCGGCAAGGCGGTGTTCGCCGGGGTCAGCGTCTACGGGCGACCGCCGATGAACGTCGCGCACGAAGGCGGCGTCTTCATCTCTCATTCGGTCGAGCGAAAGGGCGGCGAGCGGCGGAGGCTGCTGGAGATCAACCGGCAAGTTATCAAAACGCTCGGCCTGCGCCGCGGGGCGACGCACGCGGAGTTCATCAAGAGCGCGGCGGACGGCAAGTTTTATTTCCTCGAAATCGCCGCGCGCGTCGGCGGCGCATACATCGCCGACGCGTTGGAGGCCGCCAGCGGCATCAACATCTGGCGCGAATGGGCGAAGCTCGAACTGAGCGACGACGCGCGCCCCTACCACGCCCCGGAGCCGCGCGAAGAGTACGGCGGCATCGTGCTCTCGCTCGCGCGTCAGGAATGGCCGGACACTTCCCGCTACACGGAGGCGGAGATCGTCTACCGCGTGCGCAAGCCCTATCACGTCGGCCTCGTCGTGCGCTCGCCCGACCACGCGCGCGTGCGCCGATTGCTCGACCAATACGCCCGCCGCTTCGCCGACGAGTTCATCGCCGTCGCGCCGCCGCTCGAACGGGCGGAATGAATTTTCACGCCCTCTCCTGAAACGCTCACGGTCGGAGTTGAGTCCGATTCGTCGGGAGTTAAACCTCGTCTGCGCTAACTCGTCGGGCGGTCGCTCGGCGGGTGGACGGCGTGGAAGTCGCGGTAGAAACGCTCCGAGTAGTGGTTCAATAAATATTCGACGCGCGCCGGGTCGTGCGACATAAGGATGAGGCCGACGTGCGACTCCTTGTTCATGCGCCAGACGATCTCGGAGTCGTCATAGGCTGAAGTGTCCGGATACTTCTGCCGCGCCAGGGAGACGAGCAGCCCGGCGTAGTCTTCGCGGCGCGCGGGCAGTTGGTACGCGCCGGGCTTGCCGCCCGCGATCTCGATCTTCGCCCATTCGCGCCAGAGGTTGACGCCCGTCGCGGCTTCGACGAGTTCGACGATGTTCGCGCCGCCGACGCGCGCCGCCGTTTCGAGAAAATAGAACTCGCCGTCCTCGCGCCCCTTGATGAACTCTGTGTGCGAGACGCCGTAGGGCAGTCGCATCGCGCCGAGCACCCGGCGGTTAATCTCCTGCAAGGCCACTTCGTCCGGCGTGCCGCGCACGCAGGTGCGCGTGGTGAAGATGCCGCCGCCGTGCGCCACGTCGAGCGGCGGGTGGCCGTAGCGGTTGACGGCGGCGAAGAGAACCTCGGAATCGTAGACGACGGAGTCAACGTGATAGATGTCGCCGGGCACGTAGCGTTCGAGGACGTGGAAGCACTGGCGGTCGCCGAGCGCGTCGAGCGCAGGCCAGAGCTGGTCGGCCTCGGCGATCTTTCTGATGCCGGTGGCCGAAGCCTCGAAGCGCGGCTTGAGCAACCAGGGCGCGGGCACGCGGCGCATGTAGGCGCGCAGCCGCTCGTAATTGAGGATGTGCGCGAATTCCGGCACGGCGATGCCCGCCTCTTGCGCGCGCATGCGCATGGCGAGCTTGTCGCGGAAGTAGCGCGTGGTGGTTTCGCCCATGCCGGGCACGCGCAGGTGTTCGCGCAGGGCGGCGGCGGTTTCGAGGTCGAAATCGTCGAGCGGCACGATGCGGTCGATCTCTTCGGTGCGCGCCACGTAAGAGACGCTCTTGATCACGTCTTCGAGCGACCACTTGTGATTGTCGTCGGGCATGTAGAAGATTTCGTCGAGACTCTCGCGCGGCCAATCGGCGTCGCGGATGCTGTGCGAGGTGAGCAGGAGGACGCGGCAGCCCTGCCGCTTACACTCGCGCATAAACTCCTGACCCTTTTCATAACTGGCGATGCAGAGAACGGTGAGCGGGCGTGTCTGGTTCGTCATCGAACTTTTGCGGACTCCTTCAAGAATTCCAAAAATCGCTGGTGATGATGCGGCGCGCCTCTTCGAGCGTGATGTCGTCGTGCGCGAATTTGTAAGCGACCGTCTCCTCGTAATCGGCGCGACCGGCGCGCGTGCGCAGCGCGGCCTGTTCGGGCGTCAGGCCGGCGGCGTCGAGCGTCTGCGCGCGGCGCGGGTCGAAGCAACGCGCGGCGAGCCAGTCGGCCACTTCTTCCGGGTCGGCGAAGCCCGCCTCGATCCAGGCGCGGGCGGCGTC